>CAYMQE010000020.1:0-11038 GCA_964392695.1 Candidatus Woesearchaeota archaeon
CGTTTGCGTCGGACCTATTATATCATCGGTTCCAAGTACCATTATTTCATACTATATAATACTTATATTTAAATAATGACGCTTTTAGTGGAAGAATTATGAAGATAAAGGCGAGAGATGAAGAACTGAATTTTGAAGTGAAAGGCAGGATTACTGTGAAGAAGCTATTAGAGCATTTCAGTATAAATCCCGATACGGTAATAGTGTCTGTAAATGGCACTTTAAGGACGCCTGAATTCGGCATCAAGAAAAACGATGACGTTGAATTCATATACACAATAAGTGGTGGATAATCTATGAAGTGCGAAAAATGTTCCAAAGATGCTGTTCTGCAGCATCCAACTTTGTGCAAAGAGCATCTTATGTCAGGCGTTGTAAAAAAAGTAAAGTTAGCTGTATCTAAATACAAATTATTTTCGCCGAAGCACAATTTGATTATAGCGCTTTCAGGCGGCAAAGATTCTTTGTCTTTGATGCAAATCCTAAAGACGAATTTTCCTAATAAACTTCAGGCGATTCTTATAGATGAAGGAATTCCGGGTTATAGAAATCTAACAGTTGAAGCTGCTAAAAAGTACTGTACGCAATTTGGCGTTCCGCTTACAATTAAATCATTTTTCGACGAGTTCAAGTTCAAAGTCATAAATCTGCCAGGCAGATACTGCTCCTATTGTGGCGTATTCCGAAGATATTTGTTGAACAAAACCGCTCTTGAACTTTCTGATGAGAATACAAGAATTGTAACAGCGCACAATTTAGACGATGAAGTGCAGAGTGTAATAATGAATTTATTCCAGAATGACTATGAAAGATTCCTTCGTTGCGGACCAATCAGCGGAATGTTTGATTTCGCAGGCGAAGAAAAGCCGAAGAACTTTCCTAAAAAATTCGTGCCGCGAATAAAACCGTACCGTCTTGTGAGCGAGAGAGAAAGCGCAGTTTATTTTTATCTTTCAGGAATGCGCACCGGCGATAAAGAATGTCCAAATGCAAAGTTTTCTTATAGAGTAGCAATGCGCGATGCTGTAAATGATTTTTCCTATAGCACTGACAAGCTATTTAAGAAAAAAATTCTTGCCTGGTTCGATGCTGTACAGACTTCGCTTAAGTCGTCTGTTTTAGATTACACTCTTAATGAATGCGCAAACTGCGGAGAGCCCTCCTCCGGCGTCGTCTGCAAGTCATGCGAAATGATAAAAGAATTGAAAGCTATAGGTGTCATAAATGCAACAAGAAACTGAAAAAGAATTGGAGCGTGTAAAGTTTGCATTCAGTGAATTGAAAGTATTGGATAAATCTGCAAGGCAGACTATTGAACTTGCAAAGAGCTATTTCGTTGACGCACAGCACTTCTACGCCCGTAAAGACTATGAAAAGT
Organism: Candidatus Woesearchaeota archaeon; assembly: GCA_964392695.1. GTDB lineage: Archaea > Nanobdellota > Nanobdellia > JAFCGN01 > JAFCGN01 > CAYMQE01. Next base: position 1,379 of record CAYMQE010000020.1, read on the forward strand.
CCATTCGTCTGCTATATTATATATTCGGCATTCTTGACGCTCTTGCTACACTGAAATTAATAGACCCCGGAGCTGCAAAGAAGCACTACAAAATAGATCAGTAAATTCATTTAATACCATACCTTTTCTTAACTTCTTCATGGCTTACCACATTCCCTTTTTTGTAGTCCTCCATTGCTTCCGCTAAATCTTTTTTCGTTTCTTCATTCACTTCTTTGTAATCTTCTAATATTGACATGTCTTTCATAATTCTCATAGGTATCAATCACTTTCTCTGCAACATTCTCTTCTTTATGTTGTACCAATTCCTGAAGCTTTCCTTGATTTTTGAAATAGTCTTTCTCATTGCTATATTTAATGCATGGCCTACTTAAAAAAGCAGGGACCGAGGTGTAGAAAACTATTTAAATGAAGTTCAACAGTTAAACTGTTATACGGTGATAAAATATGAGTGAGGAATTGGTAAAAATGTCTATGAAAGGGCAATTAGTAGTTCCAAAGGAAATAAGAATAAAAGAAAAATTCCAGTCTAGTGATAGATTTGTTGCGTTTGCAGTTAATGAGGGTGTCTTATTCAAAAGAGTTGAAATACCTGATGTTAAAATTGAATTTGAATCTTTGTCCAAAGAAATAGCTGAAAACTTCAAGAAAAATAAGATAAAAAGAGAGGATGTTAAAGAGGCTGTTGAATGGGCAAGAAAAAGATAACCCTTGACACGAATGTTCTGATTTCTGCATTTGGTTGGGGTGGAAAGCCTAAAGAGATACTTTACAAAATAATTGATGGAGAAATAGAACTTTTTATTTCTGAAAGTCAATTTACGGAACTAGCAAAAACATTAGATTATCCAAAATTTAAATTCAGCGAAGAACAGAAAGAAAGATTCAAAGCATTAATTTTCAAAATAGCAATTTTTGTTGAACCACTTGAAAGAGTAGAGATTATTAAAACGGATCCTGATGATAATATATTCTTAGAGTGTGCATTGGCAGGGAAGTTAGATTACATAGTTACCGGAGATTCTGATTTGCTTAAATTAAATGAGTTTAAAGGAACAAAAATAGTTACTCCTGAAGATTTTTTATTTACGATGAACTTCGTTCATGTACACGAGCATAGCTCGTTGTAAAGCAGGGACCGAGAGTTGAACTCTCTCAACCTTTCTTACATCGAGCTGTGCAAGAAAGTTTGACCAAAGAATAGATTGGTTCTCCATCATAGTGTGCATAGCTAAAAGCAGGGACCGAGAGTTGAACTCGGTTATGCCGCTCTGCAGGCGGCCACATGGCCGTTCTGTCATCCCTGCGCTGTACAATATAACCTGTCGTAAAGAGTTATAAAATCATCTTTATTTAAATTTTGACATGAGAGAGCTTGATATAGGTGGTGGGGATAATCCTGTTACGCCGAACTGCGTAGTTATGGATCCTTTCTATCCGAAGGCAGATGTAAAGCACGATGCGAATAAGGCGCCTTATCCATTTAAGGAAAATGAATTTGATAACGTCTATTTGAAGCATGTTGTAGAGCATTTAGAGCCTGTTGAATTGAAAGACATTCTGCGCGAAATACGGCGTATAACCAAGCCCAAAGGAATAATTAAAATCTGGACGCCTCATGCGTCAAATATAGTAGGCGTCTGGTCCAATATAGAACACCGCAGGCCGTTTGTTTATAACTCCTTTAATTTCGGCGATACGTCAAAAAAACATCATGAGAAGGAAAACTATGCTTCTGAGCATTTATGGAATGTTAAGAAAGTTGAGATACACTTTGGTGTATTTCATAGAATTCTTGGCGTTTCGCTATTCGCAAACAAATTTCCTATGTCGTATGAACAGCTACTTTTTGGCATCTTTCCAGCGCGCGAAATCTATTATGAACTTGAGATAGTTAAGTGAAATGGCGTCATAAGCTACCACTGATAATCATCGCCGAGGCTCATCCGGTGTCCACCTAATCATCCGCCTATTTGTATTCTATCCGCAATTTATCTCCAGAATTTAATCTTTCGCTTAAGTACACTACTAATTTGTCGTTTCTGTAAACCCACCATGCTCCGCATTTGTTGTTCACGCACTCTACTATATCTCTGCTTTGGTTTGAGTATTTGACAGCAACGTTATTGTCTATAATACCCTTTACAGTTTCTCCGTTTGCAACACGTATTCTATTTATCTGCGGATTTTCCAAAGGCGCTCTTATCTCTAAATCAACTGTTATTGTTCCGACGCCGCCCTGAAGGAAAGCTGCAAAAGGCGAGAAGAACATTAATGCTACAAAGAGCCATACAGCCCATTTTGTCCATTTTTTGTCCTTTCTCATTTCACATCATTTTTAAACTTGTATTACAAATATATTCTCAATGAAAAATGCTCTGTTGACGTTTTTAATACTATTGCTATTTGGCTCTTCTTACGCACAATCTCCCCTTACATTTATTTCAGACTTCTTCCAGCAGAGTCCGCGTTTCTCAACAGGGTTTGTCATTGGCATTATAATTATGGTTGTTGCGAAATCCGCGCTCTCCGGCTTTTTCCAAAATGAGCAGGACAGAAATCGCATAGCAGTAGCGCTTGGCGTCGGCACTATTATTCTATTCCAATTCGCTGTTCCGGAATATGTAACTACCAGCGTAAGCAATTTCGCAGTCTGGGGCATTTTAGGCGCGATTGGCATTGTAATACTTTCACTATTCATGGGCAAATTTGGAGGCGGAGTTGGAATTTCCATTAAGGCAAAAATTATGACAATTGGAATAATTTTAATTCTAATTTCGCTATTGTTAGGGTTTATAGGGGTGGACATCTGATGGGAATAGTTACCGACTTAATGTTAACCGCGGGCTTGGCAATGATTATCGTGTCGTTGCTCGGTGGTGGCGCCTCAGTTCCGAGAGAGCAAAATATAGCTACACAACCAGGTGAAAAAAAGCCAGGCCTATTCGGGCGTGGCACCAAATGGACCGGTAAAAAATTATGGGGCGGAACAAAAGGGCTTACCAAAATTCTCGCTTTGCCGTTGCGTCCACCAGCTAGAACAGCGCGCAGAATTCTTCTTGGAAAAACTTTTGGGGAAGAAGGAGAACGTTTGAGTGATGACGTTGAAAGATTCAAAACAGCAGTTGATCGAATAGATGTGCTTTTGGGTGCTGTGCAAGAGTTAGCTGACTTTAGAACTAAATTTGAACCTAAAAGGCTAATGTGCGAATAATTGATGCTCTAGTTCAAGATCTTGTAACAAATATGTCCGGTAAAAATGTTTCTTCCTTTAATCTACACACAAAAAGTGGTACAATATCGCAACAGATGTCCTACCTAAAGAGGCATTTTGACAGGTTTTTATTAGATCTTTTGAATGATAGTAAGAAGTTGTCTGCTCATCCTGATTTTAAGGCTATTATTTATGACATAAACAATGTTAGAAAATATATAACGAAAATAAGAGATGTGCATCCTAAAGCTAGTAGAATTGCACAACAACCACCACAACAACCGCGACAACAACCACCTGCGCAACAAATTAAAGGATTATTACCACCTGCGCCAACACGACGACCACCAAAAAAGGGTTTACTTAGTAGATTTTGGAAGAAGAAGACGCCCGCATCTGTACCATCACAACAACAACCACCCGCTACAACTTTGGATATAAAATCAACCAACATACCATTATGGCGATTTGAACCAATAGAGAATATACTGAATTCAATATGTAAAATAATACAGCTTTCGGATAATACTGAAATAAAACGAAAAAGTGCAGCTCAAACATTACTTGTTATATGGAAAGCTGATGAAGAATCTAAGAAAAAATTAGAACCATTAATTAATAGAACTTTAGCTTTTTTACAATACCATGAGTCTTTACGTGGAAATTTAACTAAGCATTTCACTCTGGAATATATAAAAAATTCTATGATTGGATATTTTCCTGAAATTGATGCACAAATAGTTGAGAAAATAGTTGTATCTGCATATACCTATCTCCAACAAACGTCACAACGTGGTAAACCTTCAGTACCACAACAACCACCTGCGCAACAAATTAAAGGATTACTACCACCTGCGCCACCACGATCACCACCTCCACTACCTGGCGTAAAATCTTCTAATGTACCAAAAGTAGATGTAGGAAGAACAGCTAAATCAGGGAGTTTTGTAGAAAAAGGTATTGGTTCTTTATCACATATTACGCTCCTTAGAGAACTTTACAGAACTTCAGACCAACCTAAAACATTTATCAATATTTTGAAAACTGTTAATCCTAACGTATCAATAACTAACAAAACGGACTTAGACGTTTTTGAGAAAATTATTGATAAACTTGTTACAAGTGAAACAACAGGATTGATAGATAAAATAAAGAAGAATATAAATCATTTAAGGAGTAACATCGGCATACGTGATGTTATAGTTAGAAGTAATCCACAGAAAATAATTGATCATCTTAAGGATGAAACTCACAAAAAGGAATTTTTAGACTATATGACGAATTGGCGTGAAATGATTTACAACTATTTGCTGCTTCTTAACTTAAGGGAAAAATCATCAGTACCAAAAGCAGAAGCAAAAATAGTACCACCACCTGTAGCACCAGCATCTGTATCACAACCACCAGCAACACCAGTACCTGCAGGAAAAGTAATGCCAAAACCTCCTGGTTCTGGTAGTAAATCAACTATACCCAAAGAAGGTACCCCGCTGAAGGAATTATGGGATAAATCACAAAAAATAGATAGAATAATTAGAAAAGGATTATCGGAACAAAGATACGCTGCAATAATTCTAAAGAGTAAACAAGCTAAGGAGATAGCGCTATTTGTTGAAGTAAATTATGCAAATTACCTGGCGCAAGAATTAGGAAAAGTGGTGGCATTTTTAGTTAACCCAGTCAATCATACTTTAAAATATACAGATGGAGCGTATGTTTCAAACAATAACCAATTGGAGAGAATTAACTATATTTCTGATGGGTTACTGAAGCTTTTAGAACTGCTAAGATTAGTTGAGGAACGTGAATCAAGTAAAGATTCTAATGGCGAACTTGTTTTATCGTCCGCAGGACAAAAACACGTGGATCAGATTAAAGTAATATTATCATATCAAAAAAGTATATCTACAGATTCTATTCATCTTATAAAATCTTTACTAGATTTGAAGAGTGAAATACCTGCATCACCCACCACCGAGCAACTTAGGAAAGCTGCAGAAGACCTAAAACCGGAAGTGCAAGTTAGTAGATTAAAACAGTTGATTACGAGTTATAAACCTGTTAGAGATACTTTAATTTGGGTGCGACTCCGTGGAGAAGATAGCGACTTTGATAATCTATGCAAACTTGTTGAATCTAACTTTGACGCAATTAAAAAGTATGTAAATGTGCTTGTGGATTATTCTATAATTAATAAGGTGGGTCTAAGTGACGCAATTAATGCTTATGAAGCTAGTCTTAAAAGTTTAGCTACCTATGTACTCAACAAGAATTGGTTCCGATCAGAAACCAGCGAATATGTAAAAGAGTTAATTAAGTAAACTATATAAAGCCAGCTAAAAACTCATTTTTGATTAAAATTGGCATATAACACCATAGATGACATATTGAATGCGCTGGATGAAGTAGATAATGGCTCTTTGGACGCGGCGTCTTGTGAGTCCAAGATAGAATCTGTTACCGCTTCGCTTGGCGTGTTGTATGCAGTAGAAACGGAGAATTTGTGCAATAGCCTTGCTGGCATGCTTTCTGACTTAAAATCAAATCCATTTTTGTCAAGTTTGTTAGAAAAGTCAAAAAAATTAAAAGAGGCTAACAAACAGGCTAATAATTATTCAGAATTACTTGACATAATAAGAAATGAGCGATTAGCATCGGATTTGTGCACAATTGCCATAAAGTATGAAGAACAATTTGATGTAAAATTAATCAATGAGCTTTCTGATAAATATGAAAAAGCGATGGATTACGATAGTATTGTCGCGGTGCGAAGCAGTCTAAAACTAGGTCTTTCCGGTTCTGGTGTAAAACCTCCAAATCTGGACGCTATACCAACTAAAAAGCCAGGAGCTCCAAATCTGGACTTCAAACCCCCAACAGTAGAGCGTTCAGTGCCAATTGTTGTTAAGGCTACAGAAGGGGGTATTACGCCGATTAGTATAGGCGAGGCAATATTAAATTTGACAAAGGTACCCGAGAAGATACTCAAGGAAGTACCTATTACTAATGGTAATTATCTTAATGAATTAAATAAAAAATTGAAAAAAAGAAGGGTTGAGGAAGAACCTATTGATACACGGACAAGAGAGGACTTGAGCATTAAGCGCAGGTACGAACCCGCTTATGTTAATGACTCATTTAATAGAATTCTAAATGTAACAGAGGTTAATGAATCATTATTGGAAACGATTGAAACCTACCTAAATTACGTTGGATTTAGAGGCAAACCAACTTCGAATAGCAATCCTTTTAACAAAATTAAAGAAATTAGGGCTAATTTATCTACGCTTAATTTAAAGGAAACACAAGATACTATTAGAGATAGAATAAAGAATCAGAATAAAGATTACCTTAAAACTTTGAGCGAAAGGACATTAAATATTCTGAACGATTATGTTAAGTCGGATGAGAAATATTCTAAAGTAGAAGATATAGTTGAGGCAAATGAGCTTCTTGAATTTATAACACTGTTAAACCCCAAAAAATTGGATGAAAGCTACAATTTAGCTGATGATAAATATAACAATTTTTTCAGTTCCGAACGCATAAAAAACATACCTAATGAATTGAGAGAGATGCTTCAAAATTCATTTGGTGAAACTACTTTAATTAATTATGTAGTAGATTTGAGTACTGAACAGAATTATGATTTGTTGAACGATTTCTTAGTGTATTTGGACTATCTTAAAAAAAATAATGGTTATCTAAACTTTTTAAGTGATAGTGTAGCGCCTCAGCAATAACCTTTTTAATCAAACACATTTTAGAGATAGATTATGGTAAGCCCGTTAGAAACAGCTATACAGTCGCTTCAGGAATTCGGCTTTTTCTCGGTGATGCTACCATTTCTACTAGTTTTCTCAATACTCTACGGCATACTTGAAAGAACTAAATTATTCGGTGAAAATAAGCACGATATCAATGCAGTCATAGCTTTTTCAATGGGGCTTATAGTGGTTGCCACCAGCTGGGTAGTCGGCGCATTGACAGATTTCCTTCCGTACGTTGGTCTGCTGTCGGTGGTGGTTATCTCTGCTTTGATGCTGTTGGCTATGTTTTATGAGAAGCTTGATGATTTGTATAAAGTTGGAATAGTGAAATACGGCGGTCCAATCTTCGTAACTATAGGTGTTGCAATGTCTTTGATGTACGTCTTCGGCTGGAATTTGAGGAACGCCACGACAATTTTGGGCATTGACCTAGCTGATTTAGCTTCAGTAGCTGGTATAATTATATTCCTTGCTGTAATAATGTACATAGTGAAGCCTGCTAAACAGGGTGGTAAGCCATAGCAACTTTAGTTGAAATTGTTGGGCAGATGTGGCAGTCATTGGCGATGTTTGCGCCAGTCGGCATTGAGCCGTCAGTTTTCTATGCTGTTTTCTTTGTTATATTTGCAATTATTCTTAGCACTTTGAAGAAAGTGCCTATACTTGGCGCAACGACAGGAGACTATCGCATACATTTAGTTATCTCATTAGTAATGTCATACTTCACAGCAACAAGCGCATTCGCAACTGTTTTGATAACAAGCTTATTCCCGCGAATAGGAATAGTTATCTTGTTAGGCATTCTTGCTTTGATAGTCACCAGCTTTATGGGTGCAGGCGACAGTTTACAGGGAATATCAAAAGGTTTGATGATATTTCTCTTCGGCTGGGCGGTATGGAATTCGTGGAGCTTTGCCACTATAGAAGCGTTTGGCTACAAGCCGACATTTTTGAACATATCTGCTCAGGACTGGCCTCAGATAATTTTATTACTTGTGCTTGCATGGATATTTTTGTATTTGATTGGAGGAGGCAAGCCGCCGGCAGGGTGGTCTGATATATGGAAGCCTCCTTGGGCGAGGTAATTCATCATGGTAGAAAAGACATTTTTGGAGGCAATTGGAATACTGCAGTATCTTGGATTTGAGTACTTTTTAGCGCCGCTGTTAGTTTTTTCAATTATGCTCGGCCTGTTGCAGAAATACCAGCCGTTTACAGACAAATTGGATTTGAATGCATTCGCAGCGCTTTCAATAGCGCTTTTCGTCGCTATGGTGCCGGATGCCAGCACATTCATTTTCAGAATTGTTCCATTCTTTGTAGTGCTTTTGATAATCGGCTTTTCAATGAGCATATTGTTTTTGTTCCTCGGCGCAACTACAACAGATATAGGAAAATTTGTGAAGAAGCCATTCAGCGTAATTTTCATATTGATAATATCTGCTGTAGTATCACTCTATGTTATATCATCAATGTTTGGCGATCTTTTCGCACCGCCGTCATTGACTCCGAATGCAACGGATTATACAGGGAATAATCTGCAGGTGTTTACAGCTATACTGTCGCATCCTAAAGTCTTGGGAACTATAATTTTCCTATTGTTGTTGGCGGTTACGACATTTATTATTGTTTACCAAATGTGAACAGAATGTTTATAAATAGTAAACATAATGTTTAATTTATGTTAACACATACTAAGGAGAATATTGTCATTAACTTTTTGCTTAGCCGTAAAAATGGGTTGCAGACGATTTCTATGCGTAAAGTTGCAAAACTCCTTAAAGTCAGTCCTGCACTGGTGAGCAATGTAGTTAAAAAAATGAAAAAGGATAATGTGCTTACAAAAGATGGTTTTTTTAATGAAAAAGATGCTTATGCAAGGTCGTTGAAAATTTTGTTAAATGTGTCTCTATTGAAACACATTAAATTATTAGAGAAATTCAGCAGGCTTAAGCCAAAAGCTATTGGTTTTTATGGATCGTGGGCCAATGGCACAAATAACGAAGACTCCGATTTTGATTTATGGGCAAAATTTGATTATGATAAAATAGACCAAAGAATGGTAGCCTCGGTTCAGGGTGAACTTAGGAAAGCTTTGAATGTTAACACGCAGTTATTAATTTTAACACCTGAGAAATTAAAATCTATAAAAAAAACTGATCCTGTTTTTTACTATGATTTATACTTTAGTTCAATAGTTTTATATGGTGACGGCGTTGACTGAATTCGACAATTGTCTGAATAAAGGATTGATAAGAACGGTTATGCCTTCCAGAGAAAGAGCATTGAAAAGCATGGAAAAAGCTAAGATATGGGTTTCAGACGCAAAGAAAGCACTTGATGTTAATTTATTAGATAATTCATTAATCTCTTCCTACGCTGCTATGTTTCATTCGGCAAGAGCATTACTGTTAAAAGATGGATTCAGGGAGAAAAGCCATTATTGCCTTGCACGATATTTGGAGGAAAAATATGTTAAACCCAGCAAGCTTGACATGATAGTTGTAGATTTATTGGATAGATACAGAGAGCTTAGGCATCAGGATTTGTACTCACTGGAATTTTCCGCAACAAAAGACGAATGTTTGAGAGCAATAAAGGATGCAGAATTTATTATTTCTAAAGTTGAGAAATTGTTCTAACTATTGTTCTTCTTCCTTTACGCCTTTCTTTCTT
>CAYMQE010000021.1:0-1277 GCA_964392695.1 Candidatus Woesearchaeota archaeon
CAGGCAAAAATTGGGGCTTCTATCCTTCTGCTGAAGCCGACTATTGCATCTGCTATTTTTTCTTCATCAGTCATTACTTGCGGCGTTATTATAACCACCACAACATCATAGAATATTTCTTTGTCAATAGTCTCAAACACTTTTTTGTATCTTTCAGAAGTTGCATCGCCGACTAAGTCAATCGGATTTGAGTGCGACCATATCGCAGGAAGTTTTTCATTCAGCCTGTGTAGTGTTTTGCTCGGAAGCTCTTCTATTTTCAAACCTTCTTCTTCCGCGACGTCAACTGCAAGCACAGCAGGTCCACCTGCATTTGTGATAACGCACAGTCTCTTTCCACTTACCCTCTCATTTTTCTCAAGGAATTTTGCGCAGTTGAACATCTTCCATAAGCTGTCCACTTCTATGCACCCAGCTTGTTTCAAAGCGCCGGAATATATTCTTTTTTCACTAGATAGGTTGCCTGTATGCGTCTGCGCAGTTTTTGAACCTTTTTTTGTTTTTCCCGCTTTCAAGACAATTATTGGCTTTTTACATTTCTTCGCACTGTCAAAGAATTTTCTTCCGTCGTTAAGGCTTTCTACATAGATGCAGATTACTTTTGTCTTTGCGTCTCTGTCTAGATATTCCACAACATCTCCAAAATCTATCCCTGCCATATTGCCGAGACTTATGAATTTACTGATGCCCATGCCACTTTCAATTGCGTAATCTAAAATTGCGCTTCCAAGAGCGCCACTTTGGCTTACAAAAGATATTCCGCCATTTTCCGGAATTTCTTCAAAGAAGCTCATGTTTGTTCTGCTGTAAGTGTCTATGATTCCGAGGCAATTTGGACCGACAATGCCTATATTGTATTTTTTCGCTATTGATTCAATTTTTCTTTCTTCGTCAATATTTCCAACTTCCCTAAATCCAGAGGAGATAATTATTGCGTATTTTACACCAGCTTTTCCGCAGTCTTCAAGCGCATCTGCAACAAATTCAGCAGGTATTGCTATTATTGCTGTGTCTATCTTTGGCAGTTCTGATAAACTCTTGTAGCTTTTTCTATCCAAGACACTCTCTGCATTTGGATTTATTGCGTATACTATATTCTTTTCTTTTAGAAGCCCTTTGAATATTTCATGCCCTATCTTTCCAGGTGTTCTGCTGGCGCCAATTACTGCTATAGTTCTTGGATTGAATAAAATTTCCATCATAAAATACTTAGACCTACTATTATTAATAAATAACTAAAAAAACAATTCATAAAAAATATAATTCAAAAAACGAGA
>CAYMQE010000021.1:1287-10925 GCA_964392695.1 Candidatus Woesearchaeota archaeon
CGGATAGTATACAGTAAAAACAATACGTCTTGATTATTCTGGCTTGAATATACACTAAAAACAAAGAGAAAAGAAATGCAAGTGCTCCTGCATAGAGCATAAACTGCAGGATGCTTTCATTTAGCGTTGGCATGAAAATTAAAGATGAAGCGCCTATTAGCGTAGAGAAGTAGAATAAAATACCCAAATACTCGTTTTTTATGAGAAACATTCTGTTCCATTTGCTTTCAACTACTTTGTTGCAGTCATAGCCACCTATCGGGCATACTAACGGTTTCTTCTTGAAGTTTCTTAATGCTATGCGCCCTGCACTTGCTAATCCAAGAATAGACAGGACAATCAGTGAAACTATTAATTGTCGTTCCATTATTCCGCCTTGTTGATTACAATTAATGAAATAGCTGCTGACAGTATCGCAACATCACGGAATACAATGTCCAAAGCGAATAGGTTAGCTGAAATAATTGCAGTCATTGTCAATGCGGATATTATAGCAGCATAATACGTTCTATATGATGACAACAGCCAGAGCGACAATAGAATTTCGTAAATGGAGAATAGTGTAAGAATTGATGAGTATCTCATAAATGAAGGAAGAAAAGCTAGCCATGTAGCTTGTTGTGTCAATGAGGAAATTGCCGCGTAAAGAAAAACAATAGAAAGTCCTGCTCTTAGTGTAAAAGAAGCCAATGAAACTCTTGTTTTTAGATCCACAATACTAGACACAATGTTTATGAATAAAACGCTTTAGGTTATTATCTATGGGCCTGTTTATAGCTTTTGAAGGGCTTGATGGCAGCGGCCTGAGCACGCAGGCGGCGAAACTAAGCGAATGGTTCACAGCTAACAAATATTCCTGCGTTCTTACAAAAGAGCCAACTGTCAGTTTGATTGGCGGTTTTATTAAATCTATTTTGCGCAAAGAGTGGAAAACTGACAGTATGACATTGCAATTATTGTTTTGTGCGGATCGTTCGCACCATTTGAATACAGAAATTCTGCCGGCGCTAAAATCCGGAAAGGTTGTTATCACAGACCGCTATTTATTCAGCACGCTTGCATTCGGTAGTGCGGATCCCTTAATTGATGTTTCTGTTCTTGAGAAAATAAATTCGCAATTTCTTCAACCGGATATTACATTTTTTATAGATGTTCCTGCTAAAGTCAGTTTGGAGCGAATAAAGACGTCCCGCTTTGACACCGAATTATTTGAGAGGGAGGAGAAGCTTGAAAAGACAAGGCAGGCATTTTTAGAACTGACGAATAAGTCAAAGAATTTCTATAGAGTAGACGGCACACAGTCAATAGAGGATGTGCATGAAGTGGTGAAAGAGATAGTGAAGAGAGCTATTTCAAAAAGGAACTTCGGTGTACAGAGGTCGCTTTAACTGTGGAACTAGATGAGCTAATGGATTTTATGAGAAAAGAAGACGTGCGATTAACAGAATATTTCGGCATCAAAGACAAAGAAAAAATGATGCTTGCCAGGACTGTGAAATTAATGGAGGAAGTTGGCGAGTTTTGCGAACAGATTTTATCCAGTATACATATACAGCGGAAGCATAAAATTGAGAGGTATAGCAAGGATGCGCTTTCGGAAGAATTTGCAGATGTTATCATTACGACACTTCTGCTTGCAGTATCATTTGACATTGAAGTTAAAAAGTCAATTGACAACAAGATAGAGAAGATTAAAAGCCGAATATAAACTTCCCGAAAATCTGAAGCAGAATCGCAGCTAAGATTATTGCTATTGACCAGAAAACTACGTGCCCGGGCTTAATTACTATTTTACTTTTGTATTCATCAAAATATCTTACTATCCCGCCAAGACCGCTTGGTGTGGAAATTCTTGACTGCCCTTTATTGTTCATTGTAAATCACGTGTTAACATACTATTAAATAAGTTGTGGCCGAGCCGTAGTCCTTCTTTTGTTTTAAGTGGCATTTGACTAAGCGGCTCTAAGGCCTTGCACCATCCAAGGACTCGCTCGTTTCATCCGCATTTTGGGAAACGTCGCATACGGTCATTCTGCTCCCAAAGCGGTGCCGTTTCTGTGCGGTATACTCTCGCTTTAACGAGGCCGTTCACACGGCTGGAACTCCCAGAAAATCTCAGGAATTCAACCCAAGACAATCATCGGGTGGAAGAGACTTCCTCACCAGCTATTAGTTAGTGGAGATTTCTTTTCCCAGCGGGAATGAGACTTCCTCACCAGCTATAAGCCAGCGACAGCCACACACTCGGCCACGTCTTTTGTCAGTTTGACAGTATTTATAAGCTTTCCTTTATATGTGTAGGATATGCTTGAGGATAGACTCTTCGCTGAACTTGAACCAGATTTTATAGATGGCGTTTGTGATGATATAAATGAAATTGTAACCGGCAACAAAACTCGTTATAACCTTTTGGAGGTTTTTGAACAGTTTCCACAGCTTGTACGTTATATTAAATCTAATTATTTAACGGATATGGCTACATTTTTGGATATTATGAATGAAGTCTATCTTGTTATTGCTAAAAAAGACCCGCCATTTGATGCATTTGATCTTTGCAGGCTAGAAAATGAACAACCCTATTTAAGGAATGTTTTAATAGACTCTTATCATGAAGCTGAGAAATTAGGAGCAAATCTAGTAGACATGGGCGCTATTGTCATGGCGCTTCTTTATTTCACGCTTACAAATAACGATAGAGAAAAATGCATTTAGCGCTGAGTTCGTAGATAGCTTCCAACGTCAAGTTTGTTCCTCACTTTATATTCTTCAAAATCTGCGAGGCCCAGCACGCCAGCCTTGTTCCTCACTATAAACAGTCCTCGTTTGCCATAAGTATTTTTCAGGTCAGAGCCGTAGGTGAATTCTTTTTCATCTTTGTCCTTTAATTCAATTACATTGTCAGCGTATTTTGCAAGCTCGTGGAGAAATTGAAGCGACGGCTGGAACTCTTTTCCAATTTCTCCTAAATAAAGTCCTATTGTGTATGGATTCATCTTTAACGTTTTTAGAGCTTCTTCAAGTTCCTTGCTTATCAGAAAGCACTCAACTTTATTTTGCTTTGCAAAGATTATCTTTTTACCAGTAAAAATTTCTTTGCCTCCAAATTTGCTTGCTATTTGCTCAATTAATCCTTTTTCTTCCTTTTCGTTAAATTGCCACTTTATCATATTTTCACCAGCTTTGAATAGAAGAAGCACTGCGAGTCGTCGCGGTGAGTAAAAAATCTTTTGTTCATCTTTTCCTTCAGTCCAAGCGTTGACGCATAATCTACTATATCCTCATTTTCCTGGCGCAGGAAGGAGCACGTAGAATAGACTAAAGTTCCGTTATTTTTCAAAAGACTGTACGCTTTGTTGACAAGTTCCTTCTGGATTTTTATATATTTTTCAGTGTCTTCCTTTGAAAGCGTTATTGCTCTGTTCTTGTCTTTGCGAAGGACGCCTGATCCTGTGCATGGTGCATCAAGAAGAATCTTGTCAAATTTTGCTGAACAGTTGAATTTTAGAGCATCAGTGCGGATGGCGATAACGTTCTCAACATGCATTCTCTGTATATTTGACTTTAGAGCTTTTATTTTCTCATTATTTATATCCAGCGCAACTATCACACCTTTATTTTTCATTAATTCCGCTAAATGCGTTGTCTTTCCGCCTGGAGCTGCTGCCATGTCAAGAACAAATTCACCCGGCTTTGGTTCAAGTTCAAGTATTGGGAACATAGAAGTGTAGTCCTGGACATAATAGTAGCCTTGCAGATATTCTATGCTTGCGCCTGCGGAATAAGGAGATTCAACAACGCGGAAGGAATTTTCCATCTTTTTCTCAAGAACAAAGCCCTTTGCTTCCAATATCTTTTTTAGTTCCTTCTCGTTCGTCACTAAAGTATTTACGCGAATATAAGTTGTATTCTCTGCGTCAAAGCTCTGGCATAGTTGTCTATACTCATTACCTATTAATTTTTTCAGCTCTTCTTCAGCCCATTGTGGGAGTTTCATGCTATAGTTATCAACTGATGACTTTTATAAATAATGCCAATCAATGGAGTTTTATGGACAGGCCGATTAAGTTGGAGGAATTGGATTATCTTTTACGCGGTTTTTACTCTAGTTTAGACGATGTTTTATTGGAGCGTTCAAAATTGGAGGCGTCAGGGGATGATAAGAAATTCTATAATAAAGAGCTTGTAGCGTGTTTGGATTTTCAGACTGAAGAATTGTGCGGTGATATAAAGTTTTTTAACGCGCTAACAGAATTAGTGATTAAAGGTTATCCAGTACTTATAGAAGAGAGTTTAATTACGCAATAACCCAGTCTGTGGTTTCATCTTCATCTCTTAATTCTAATCCTACTTTGCCTAAACTTTCTCTTATTCTATCTGCTGTTTTGAAGTCTTTATCTTTGCGGAGTTCTTTTCTTAGCTTTACCAATTCATTTACAATTTTGTCTATATGCACTGCATTCTCTCGCTCTAATCTTAAGCCGAGTGTTCTACCTAATTTCAAAATAGTCTCCTTTGCTTCTTCAAGAATTTCTTTTTTTGAATTTAAGTTTTTATTTACGTCGCCCATAAGTTCGTAAATTGCGCGCAGAGCAAGAGGTGTGTTTAGGTCGTCATCCATTGCTTCTTCAAATTTCTTTACATAGACCTTTGCATCAAGTTCTTTTTTGTCTCCGCCCTTTGCGTTGTCTATTGCGTACAAAGTGTTGTAGAATTTATCTAAATTATTTTTAGCCTGCTCTATTGCCTTTTCATCAAAGTCCAAAGGCGAACGATAGTGCGTGCCTATTATGAACATTCTCACAGTTTCAGCTCCGTATTTGTCTATCAGCTGTCGGGCTGTGAAAAAATTGCCTTTGCTCTTGCTCATCTTTTCGTCGTTTATTGTAAGGAATTCCGTATGGAGCCAGTAGTTCACAACTTTATGTCCAGTGTAGCCATAGTTCTGCGCTATCTCGTTTGTGTGATGAACCGGAATGTGGTCTTTTCCTCCACCGTGAATGTCAAATCTATCGCCGAGGTATTTCATTCCCATTACAGAGCACTCAATATGCCAGCCTGGGAACCCATTGCCCCACGGGCTTTGCCACTGCATCAGATGATTCTTCTCTGCTTTTCTCCAAAGCACGAAATCAAGAGGATGCTTCTTTTTTTCATCCACTTCTACACGCGCTCCGGCTTGCAGCTGTTTGAGATTTAGTTTAGCTAATTCTGTGTAGTCTTTGAATTTTGTTATGTCATAATAGACATTGCCTCCCTTTTCGTAAGCATAGCCTTTCTTCAAAAGCTCCTTAGTCATCTCTATAATCTCAACTATATGTCCTGTTGCGCGCGGAGAAATATTAGGCCTTGAGTTGTTAAGTGCATCCATGTCTCGCCAATAATCATGTATATATCTCTCTACAAGTTCCATAGGCTCTAATCTTCGTTCTTTTGCGCGCTTCTCTATTTTGTCTTCGCCCATGTCAGCGTCGTCTGTCAGATGGCCGACGTCTGTGAAATTCTGCACATGGAAAACATCATAGCCTTTGTAGCGCAAATAGCGAACTAAAACATCCCATGAAATATACGTTCTTGCATTGCCTATATGCAGATCGTCGTAGACTGTTTGTCCGCATGTGTATATGTTGACTTTTTTGTCAACTAAAGGCTTGAAGCTCTCTTTTTCTCTTGTCAGCGTGTTGAATAGGCGGATTGCCATGTTTTTATAGAATTATAGATAGGTTAAATAGATTGCTTATCGTTCATAAATATTCTTTCTATGTCCAATTTTAAGTATCTTAATTTGTTTTTCACTATAATCTATATCTAAAATTATTCTGTAATCTCCTAATCGCAGTCTGAATGCTTCTTCACCCTTTAATCGTTTTACTTCTTTGGATGTTGGATCAATTGCAAATTCCTTTATTATCTTGGCTATTCTTTTAGCAATTAACTGCTCAAGTTTATTCAAGTCTTCATAGGCTTTTTTATCCCAAATAACTTTGTAGCTCATTATAACCCCAATTTTTTTTCAACTTCATCTTGGGTGTAAAATTCTCCAGACGCTATTCTTTTTCGTGCTTCGGCTATTTCTTTTTTGGTTTTCTCATTTAATTCCAAGTAGTCTTCAAGAAGAGTTTCAATAATATCGTTATATGTTTCTCTTTCGTAAAATTTCAATTCATCTAATCTTTGTTTTACATCTCTAGATACTCTAATTGTGCTTTCCATATACATTAGTATACAAAAGTAGATTTAAATAGATTGCTTTTACATATAAAAGGAAAACTTATAAAAGCTTTACATACTATGTAAAAGTATTAAGAGCATATGTTTATAAAGTTCAGCGCAAACTTCAAAAATATGATAAAGAAAACAATGGACAACATGGGTTATATATTAGTTGGATTTTCTGTAGCCATGCTTCTATTGTTAATATTCATAAAAAGTGATATTGATAAAGAGCAGAAAGTATTGTGCAATACATTTGCGCAATATGATTTGGACATGGATAATTGTCCTGCGCACAATAACAATACTTCATGGCTGTTGACTTTATCATTTGGCGTTTCGTTCCTGTTATTTGGGTTGGGCTCTTACTTGAGCTTCGTGCCTATTGCTAAGACAGCGCCAGAGAAGAAAATTGAAGTTGACACTTCTGAATTAGATGATGACGAAAAAAGCGTTTTCGGTGTCATAATTAATGGACAGGGCTCTGTTTATCAAAGTGATTTGATAAAACACACTGGCTTCAGCAAAGTAAAAATAACAAGAATTCTGGACAGGCTGGAAAATAAAGGCGCAGTGGAAAGAAAACGCAGGGGCATGACAAATCTTATTGTTGTGAAGTGAAACTAGTTTCATAGGTATATAAAAAAGGTGTTTCTTCCTTAGTTTTCTTCATGAATGAAAAACAAATGACAACGGCAATAATGCTAGTAACAGCCTTCATGGTTGTTTTCAACTCTTATCAGATAAGCCAGTTGAAGACAGCAGGAGCAACATACACACCAACAGCTTCTGTAACAGGAGCTGCTGTGTCAACAGTAAAAGCAAGTGGTCCAGATGTAACGCCAAAAGGTATACCAGAAATATACGGCAGTGAATTGGGTGTAAGCTATGATGATATATCCGCTTCTAATCCAACGAAAGCTGACAATACTATAAGGAAAGTTGGTTTGCTGGATACAACACTTACGCTGAAAGGAGATGACTTGCAGAGGTACATTGACATTACTTCGCAGATATCCTGTGAGTATTGTTGCGGAGCCCCATCTATAATAATGTCAGATGGAAGCGCGGCTTGCGGTTGTTCGCATAGCGCTGTAATGCGCGGCTTGGCAAAGTACCTTATAACAAATCACGCCAGCGAGTACACAGACGACCAGATACTTGAAGAGTTAGGCAAGTGGAAGACGCTGTTCTTCCCAACGCAATTGTCACAGAAAGCGCAAGTTTTGCTGGACAAAGGCATAGAGTTGAATTACATCAACTTGGCGTCTAACAAATACAGAGATATAGAAGTAGGCGCGTCTAGTGGCGGTATGGTAGGTGGATGCTAATGACACATTGTTGTGAAGAAGAAGGACACAAGGATGAGGCTGTAGTAGTAAAGGAAGAGGTGACTGCAAAAGAGAAGCCGAATTACGCTTTGATAGCTATATTGGCTTTGCTTTTGATTGTGTCAATTTTCCAGGCGGCACAAATAAGCAGCATTAGTTCTGGAACAGCAAATGTTCAGGGCCAAAGCGCTGCAACAGGATTGGTTACCGCAGAAGATCCTATGGCAGGACATCATTCCGGACAGCAGTCTTCATCAGGCATGGTAGGCGGGTGCTAACATGAACAGAATTTTTTCTTTTGTTTTTCTTTTATTTTTAACAGTTGGAAAAGCTATGGCGCATTGTCCGCTCTGCACCGGCGCTGTTGGAGCAGCAGCTGTCTCTGCCAAATACTTCGGCCTTGATTCAAGCATTATAGGAATTTTTGTCGGCGCATTCGCAGTTTCAACAGGCATGATGTTCAAATCGCGCACAAAAAAATACACACCTTTAGTGGTACTTGCGTCATTTTTGCTTACAATGATTCCAATATCACAGGTTGTTGCGGATTTAAAACTGCTCTTCCTTTTCGGCAAACCGTATTTCATAAATAAATTAGTGCTCGGCGGAGTATTCGGCGGAATAGCTGTTCCATCTTCCTATATGATTCACAAAAAAGTTAAAGCAAGACGCGGAAAAGTATTGTTCCCCTATCAGGGTGTTGTCTTTACTCTATTGTTATTGATTGCGCTTAGTGCAGTTATGTATCTGGTGATTTGAATGGAAGATGAAGTAGCGAAATGGGTAAAGAAAGTTGAAGACATGAAAGGCAAGGATGTTGATTTGTCGCGCGACGAAGACTTGAGTGTAGGCATAATGAATTTAATCAGTTTGGAAGAGCATCTTTTCTTTACAGCAATGAAGACAAACAATGAGAAATATCTGGATACGCTTAATGCAATTAGACAAATTAGAAAGAAGCTTCTAGCAAAAATAGTCAAAGACCCTAAAGGAGAGGAATGGTGCATAAGCAAGCATCTTCTTGCTTCAAGCATGAGAATGATGGAAGTCGGAACTAAGGAACTCCAGAAAAAAAATCAGCAGGATGCGAATTTCTTTTTTGAAATTGCATACGAGTTGTACTCCCTTTTCTTCGCCATAAATCTGAAGATGATGGACTCGAAAGAGCTTAAGACCGACCAGACTAAATTTTCAAAAATTTCACAAATAGTTAATAAATTGATTGATTGTTGCAAGGAATAAAATGAAAAAATACGAATTTTACGGTGTGGGTGCAGCAGCGGGAATGATGCTGTTCTATTTCTTTGTGCTTACAATTTTTCAGGGATTTAATCACGCAGTTTCGCAATTTGCTTCAATGTGGTACTTGTTAGTTGCGCTGGCAGTTGGCTTTGGACTGCAGGTTGCTTTATATTCATATGTTAAAGCCAAACACGCGGAAAATATTGTGAAAAAAGATTTTGCAAAAGCAGGAGGCGTGTCTGCAGGCTCTATAGTAGCGTGCTGTGTGCATCACATAGTTGATGTTCTCCCTATTGTAGGGCTTTCTGGACTCTTTTTATTTATGGCAGACTATCAGCAACTATTTCTTTATGTAGGCATATTCTCAAGCCTTTTTGGCATGTCTGTGATGCTTCAGGCGATTCAAAAGCACGAGCTATATAGCGGCGCAGGCTTTTTGGCTAAGGTTCTGAAGCTTGATATGAAAGAGGTAAGGCGCACAGTTCTTTATTCTGCATTAGTCATCATGCCAATAGCATTTTTCAACATGCAGGCGGGAGGCTCAACTGTTGCTTTTTCCGGAGCTTTATCCACTTTAACTAATGATAGAAACAGCGTAATTGTTGACGCGACGCCAAGTTTAGTGGGAAGCGATTTGAAATTTGACATTGGTATAAACACCCATTCTGTTCAGCTGAATTTCAATTTAAAAGACACAGCTTATCTTGAAGCGAATGGGAAAATCTACAGGCCATCTTTTTCAAGCGGGCCTACAAACGAACACCATAATTCCAATGTTATTGCATTCAGCAGTGTTGACACTTCAAAAGGATTTAAGCTTGTAATTGCTAATGTAGCAGGTACAGATAGAGTATT
>CAYMQE010000022.1:0-1366 GCA_964392695.1 Candidatus Woesearchaeota archaeon
GCAGTATATATAATGAAAAATATGAAAGAAAAAATAAAAAATTAATTAGTTGCTATTATAATTTCTTTCTACCCAATGAACTGCAGGATCTGGCCTTGCGTCGCCGCTACCATCGCGCGCTATTAAGACGTGCGTAACATTTTGGTTCGCTGCAATTATTCTTTTCTGGTAAGTTTGGTTGTCCAATGCGCCGGAATTGCCAATGTAATCCCAGACGAAGCTGTTGTTGTTAAGCGAGTTCGCTACGAATACTTGTACATATGGGTAACCATTGTTGTCACAGTAAGGTGCTGAACACCCTAAGTTAAAGTCGCTTGCATTCAGTGTTATATTTTGTGTGTATTTGCTTGTTCCGAAGTAAATTATTTCCCAGCCTCTGAAGTTGGCGCCGTCTGCAGTACAGGCGTAACCTGGACTGCCTGTCCAGGTGCTGTTTGGAGGACAATCATTCTGGCTTTGTGCAAATAAGTATTGTATTGTTGCGTAATTGTTATTGTAGGCGAGGACATTGCTTGCGTTCAAGACATTTTTGTAGGAGAGTACTGAGTCTCCCAACTGGTCAACTGCAAATGCAATTCCTAGTGTTAAAAGCATAGGTAGAAGTAGTTTTTTTATTTTCATACTCTCCCTTCTATCTATTGATTTATATATTTTATAGCAGAACAGATCCTATAATCCTCTAATCTTCTCAAGAAATTTTTCATTTGCAGAAATGCTTTCTTCTAGTGATAGTTTTTTGTTCTTGACAAGTTGATTTTTAACAACAGCACGGGCTTTGATGCTTTTTATAGCTTGTTCTATAGTCATTCCTTTTATAGTTGCTATCCCTTTAACTAGTTCTGATTTGCGAAGGTTGTTGTAGAGCAAAGTCATCTTGTCATTTCTTCTATTATAGACTGCTAAGTCAAGGAAAACAGGCTCTTTAGTCCAGTTTTTTCTTACTTCGCTTACTCTTATGACTCTGCGCAGGCGTTTGCTGTTCTCTGACTCTCTTATTGTTGCGCAGGATATGACTATATCTGTTGCTTTGAATGAAGTGGGCGGAACGCCAAGGTCATTTACTATGCGGTCCCACGTGTCGTATGGAGTGCTGCCGTGTATCGTGCCCATTACGCAGTTTCCTGCTGCTCCTATTCTCATTGCCTCGAATAATGATTTTGCTTCGGGACCGCGGACTTCGCCTATGATAAGAACAGATTCACCTAAACGCAACGCAGTTCTAAGCGCTTTTTGGGCGTTTAGTTCAAATCCCTTTTCTGTGTTTGTTCTTAAATGCTGTATGTTAAAACCGCAATTTTTCAACGTATCAACCGGAATTTCAGGTGTATCCTCTATTGTAATTATTCGGAATCTTCTTTCCAATTCT
>CAYMQE010000022.1:1376-10898 GCA_964392695.1 Candidatus Woesearchaeota archaeon
CTTCCGCGCGGACCAGTTACCAAAATAGACGCTTCACCATCTACAAGAAAACTTAAGAGTCCTGCACACTCTGCGCTAAGCATGTTGTTATGCACAAACTCTGCAAGAGTCCATGGTTGAACTTTGTGCTTTCTGAAAGCAAAGGCAGTGCCATTGAATGTTACAGGTTCTGTTATGCCACAGACGCGTATATTGTACTCTTCAATATTCGTGTTTATTACAGGGTTTGCCTGATCAAATGGACGTCCGCTTACTGTTCTTAACTTAGTCGCTATTTTGTCTAGATCTTTTTCACTGAGTATAATATTGGTCTCACACTCTTCATAGTCTGCGTGATAAATGTACACAGGTTTGTCGCCTGGCGAGTCAACGTAAATATCCTGTATTTTATTGTCCATGAATAGCAATTCAAGAACGCCATAGCCATAGGAATACCTGGCAAGGATTTCCTCCTTTTCGTCTGTGTTTGCATTGGTTGCTTTCTCTAGCTCTTTCTTAATTATACGGCGGATTTTGTTTCTAGCAGACGGCGCATCTGTGAATTCTTCATTTATTTCAGAAGACGTTATTTTTTCAAATATCTCAGCCAACTCTTTCACTTCTTCAAAAGATAAATTTGTTTCGCGCGGCTTTATGTGATATTTCCCTTTCTTTATGATAACTTCACAGCTTCCTATTGTATACTTATCTAAAATTTTGCCTGTCGGCTCTTCCATTCCTATTCTTGAGTCGATAAAAACAGGCGTTATTTCCGGTTTGAATATAATTTCGTAAATATCCTTTGCAAATGTAGTATCTTTTAGCTCCTTCTTTACCCGCTTCGCGAGTTCAGTTTCTTCTCCTATCCTATTTTTCAGTAGACTGCCTATGGGATCTAAATAATACTTCTCGTCTTTTACTCTATCTGTATAGTCTTTAATCAATTTTACATATTCTGCGCCAAAAATTGCGTTGAATTTCTTTATTAGGACTATTTCGTCAATATCGTTTTGTGCAGTCATGTTGAATACAGTTTTACAGCAGTCTGGATTTGACAGTGATGCGCTGATTAACGTGTTAGAAAGGTCTACAAACAGCGTTCTTCTAGCTTTTTCTTTTCCTATCCATACTTCCGGTTCCATAACTTTTAATAGCAGACCTTTGGCTTACTATTTATGAATAATAAAGCCTATTCTGGCCCTATATTAACTTTCTCCTTTGTAGTTCTAATTATATCTCTCTATTTATCAGTAGACATTTCAAATGAGGGTAATATATCCTATCTGAATTTGTCCAGCCAGTTGGACAAAAGTACAGACTATCTAGCTGAGAAGGAGTATAGCATGCAGAACTATATAGCTCAAGTGATATTGAGTGCCGTGCCGTTCTCTTACGATATAGAGGAATTACAGCAAAATGTGGTTGACGCGCTTGTACAGAACAAAGGTTCAAGTTTCGGAACTACTATATACGATAGCAATGGTTCTCTGTCGTTCTCATTCGATTTTTACTACAATTTAACTCCATCAGAAAGTGTGGATATTTTTGTAAATAAAACAGTCGTCTCGAAATTGACTAATTTGCCATTTTTGGAACTAAAGACTGCATCTGATGATTTTGACCTAAATTTCTTAGAAAACTGCATTAATGGTTGCGCCTTGGACACTTATGAAAGCATGCTATCAACCTGCCTCTCGGAACTAACCGGGACTAATAGCTATGTATTTGATAGTGTATTAGGGGAATTGCCTTATAGCAATGGTGTAATCAATACTTCCTTTACAGTACACCAGAGGAACAACACATTGTCGCGAAAGTGGCCGTACTCAGTTGGAAACGGCACTTATTATCAATTGAGCTGTTAGGTCAATAAATTTATAATTTAGTATCGGTACTAAATTCGTATGATTAAAAAATTGCTTGGGATAAGACGACTTGAGAACAATATAGGCAATGTTCACAGACTTATGGGACAGCATTGGGGGCATACTAATGCACTTTATGATTCTCACAATAAGCTAAATCAAAAAGTTACGGAACTGGAGCAGAGATTTGAACAAAAAACGGATAAAATACTTGGTATGATTGACAGTATATTAAGACAGCTTGAGAACGGCGCGGAAGAGAAGGAGGCGCCGGTTGTTATTAGAGAGGAAGTTGCAGCGCCAAGACAGGTGGGTAAGAATGATGATATACTATTGAAGATACTGCATGAGAATGCAGCTTTTTCTGATGACGCGTCAATTGTTACAACTGAACTATATAATAATCTGCCATTTTCCATAACAATGCGCGGTTTAAGAAAGAAATTAAGCGCGCTTGAGGACAATGGCCTGATTGCTTCGAAGAAAGTAGGCAATGAGAGATACTGGCATATACGAACCGGCAGCCTTTCAAGAGTAAAAGGGTTGTTGCGGGCAAGGAACTCTGAATAAAGGGAAACGGAACCGGAACTGTAGTTCCGGAATTTACTTTTTCTTTAAGCGGAACTGCTGTTCAAATACATTGTTTTTTAATTTGTTCTTTAAGTCGCCGCTGAAATTGGTATCCTTTAATATATCCTCAATTTCTTTTTCAGAATGCCCATATTTCTTCAGGTTTTTTATAATGAGAGCTAAAGTAATATCCTTTTCTTGAGGCGGTCTAATCTTATCTTCCAATTTAGTTGCGCTGTATTTCAATGCGGAACTTGCTCCTCTGATGAAGACTATAGTAGAAAGTCCTAGAATGAAGCTATATATCGGCTCTGGTTTAATTTCTGTTGATACTATAGTAAAAATAGACACCAATAAAATAAGCTCTGCAATGCGTTGGTAGTTATTCTTTACAATGCCAAAAGCCCTTATAGCAATTAGTTCCCCTGCTGTTATGCCTAAAATTATTGTTATGGAATTTAATATTTGGTTTATCATCTTATCATTACGCGTTTCAAAGGAATATATATGGTTTGCCTATCTTTTTTAATATGTCAATTATCCGTGCTCTTTGCGGTCCAGTCATGCCCTTTTTATCAAGAACTGCTCCAACAGGCTTTGGAAACGTTTTTTCAAACATTTCCTTTATTAGTTCCTCTGTTAAGTAGTCTATTTTGTGCTTTGGACATATGTGTCCTAATGTATTGTTAGTATCCATGACAAATTTAGTGAATTTTGATGGGTAATGGCCTCCGCCAAAGCCAATGTAAGTCTTGTAATTCATTGTTGAAGCGGTTATGTCAGCTACAGCATTGGCGACTACGGAACATGCCTTTTCATTATTCCATTGCTTTTCACTTCCGCCAACTTCTATAAAGATTAAGGGCTTTGCAATATTCGTTGGCCCATGATGTGTTGTTTCCAATGTTATTGAATAGTTGAATTCAGAACCTCTTTTTCGCAGTCCTAACAGCCCTTCTTTTATCCAATTCGCGTTGCAAATTCCTAAAGCATTTTTTTCTCCGCCAAAACTATTGTCGTCTCCTATATTTCCGGTTGTATGAGCGCAGAATGTGGGCGTGCCACTTTCCGATTTATGTTTTGACACCACAATATATCCATCACTGGGAGGAAGCTCCTTTATTGCATATGGTTCTTCTTCTACTTTATGCACAGCAAAACCCATGTCTTCTAATATTTGCCCTATATTGCTTCCGGCGTTGTCTTTTAAGGAGTATACAATAAGTGGCATTATCGTTAATTTAATAAGGATAGTTCATTTAAAATTTTATTGTACAGCCCCATAGTGTAGCGGTCAAGCACACGAGACTTTGGATCTTGGAACCCAGGTTCGAATCCTGGTGGGGCTATGAATAGCTAAGAGACCATAATAACTTTTATAAACCCCATAATTTTACTATTTATCATGCCAGTTGTAGGAACAAACTTTCTGGAAATGAATTTTGTAAGAAATGAATTAGATGTAAAAGACGCTAAAGATGTAGTTATTAGAGATGCTGTTAGAAACGTAAATATTACTGAAATTAAGCAGAAAGACTTGGTATTGGACAAAGATTCTGAGATTCTATCCTTTATTTTTAACTATGATGTTACTTATCCAACAGAGAAGCCGAAAGACAAGAATCTAGGTAAAATATTCCTTGCTGGCGAGGTCTTATTTATGGACAAGAGGGAGAGCACAAAGAAAATACTTGGCCAATGGAAAAAGGAAAAGAAAATTGATAGAGAAGTAATGGGACAGATAATCTTTGCAGCAATTAACGTGTGCAACCTTGAAGCTATGTATAATTCTTCTAAAGTTCTTTTGCCATATCCATTCAAGATGGATCTTCAGGTAGGTCCAAAAGAATAAATTAGTACCAGTCTTGGCCTTCCCACAGTTCCTTTCTCCTCGCTTCCAGAAGGTTAATCGGTCTTTTAACGAATTCTGCTGCTGTCATAACATTTTTCTTAGTTTCTCTAGCTATCTTCATAATTCCGTTTAGTTCCTCTTTATAGGTGAGGCTTCTTACTGTATTGTGGTCTAGTATGATATCCTTTATATCCGTCTCAACCATTATATCTATCATGTTCTGTTCTGCTTTTTTGAAAAGAACGTGAGAGTACCCAACATTTGTAGTTTCTGTCATAGGACCGTCTATAATCAAAGTTTGAGGGTTCTCTTTGATGATTAGTTCCTTTGTTTCTTTTGATACAGGACCCATTACATCCGGACAGAACATAAGTTTTTCGTCTTTATGTTCTATAGTGAGAGTTAGCACATAGCCGTCTAAACTTCCGCTTTCACCGTGCCAAGTAGGACTGGAATAACGGAACGTAATTCCGTTCCTAATCAGTTCCTTTCCATCACAGAAAATTAGCTCTTTTGCCATCTGTTTTGTATATAATTCAAATTTCTTTCCTGACTTCCTTTGGTCAAAATTGCATTTAGAGCGCCTGTCCTTAGTGAATATTATCTTATTCTTATATACAACTTCAGTTCCCTGCTCAAAAACTGGGAAATAATGATCATTATGGTAATGAGAAATACTCACTATTTCACATTCTTTTGCTACGTTGAGTATACTCTCTTTTAATAGCTCTAACATTCGCAACTCGCGCGCAGAAGGTGGAAGCTGGAATCTTCTTGATGCTACTGTAACTCCTGGGTCTATTAGTATGTTGGTGTTATTCACACTTACTAATGTAGCCATACCTCTCACACCAAAAGAATCAAAAGCTAAAGGTGTTACTTTCATAGATTTATAAATAAGGACGAGGTGCTATATAAACAAGCGCCCAACTCTCACTTTTTTATTTTAGGATTTTTTTACAGCTAACCCTCACTATCTTTCTATTGTCATTACTCCTTTTTGCAATTTTTTCTACTATACTTTCTTCTATGCAAAATCTATTTTTCTCCAACCAAAATAGTGTCTTTACTAAACTCTCACTTTTTCTTATGAATTAAATTTTAGCCTCTATTTCAACGCTGTACCCTATACTATTTGCCGAGTCTTCATTTTTCAGTTTAATTGGCGCTAAATTTTTCACTGAAAAACAACTGTTGGAACATGTTGGAACATGTTGGAACAACTGTTGGAACACGTGTTGGATGTGTTGGAACATGTTGGAACAAGTGTTGGAACACGAATAACAACTTTTTTTAACCCAGAATTCCTTGAATCTGACATATGGGACTATTTGATAGAATTTTGAGAAAATCAAAACAGCGGGTGCGCGAAAAGATTGTTAAGAGGAAGAAGAAACAGCAGGTACAGCTGCCAAAATTGGACATAGACAAGGAGAAACTGCAGGATTGGAGCGAATTAATAGCAAAAGTCAGGTCGCACCCACTTTCTCAGGCAGGTATAATTAATACTGAAGTTTTGATGAGGCTTGTCCAGTCTCTTGAGAGCATAGACTACAAGCTTTCTGACCTTAAAAAATTGGATGATATACTTTTATTGCTAAAAAAATCAAAAGATGAGTTAGAGCAAAAAGGCGTGTCTTCTACGACACTTGATACAGCAGTGCAAGAGCTTGAGAGGATATCTATGGGGGACAAAACTGCTCTGGATGCAATTAAAAAATATGGGCCTGTAACCACAGAAAAATTAGCTGATAAAATGAAGCTCTCTAGGAGCACTATGAGCACCAAACTAAATAAATTATACACACTTGGAATGCTTGACAAACAGGTTGTCGGCAAAGAAGTGCAATTTTTCTTCAAGAATCAGTAATTAAAAATTTTAATTAATAATTAAAAATTTGTAATTTGATAACAGCGACTTTTTTGCCCTAAAAAAGAGCGTCAAATTTACTTGAAATCATGATTTTTACAACGTTGTATACTTTATATCCCTGATTTGGAACTTTGATAGGTAAGGGGGCTTACTTATCGCAAATGCTTCAATATGCACAACGTTGTGAACCTGTATTCTGCTACTTTTTAGGTCTTCTTAGCTCATATTACACAACGTTGTAAATTTAAGGTATACAATCGTAAATCAAGCTATAAAATAATGTATATTAATGCGTGGAAATATAGCCTTCCATAAGTGCCAATTTTTAATTAAAAGTTTTAATTGCATAGTAAGTATTAAAATATAGTAAATAATTCAGAAATCATGGATGCTTTATACAAATCTTTATTTAGATTCAATAAAGGAATAGCTCTTGAAACTCTTTTATGTTCCGAGGGTGTGAAACCCGGCACAGAATTGGGTTTTTATGAGCTGGACAAATCTAAGTTTTTAAATCTAGCCGAACTAGTAACACAGAAATTGCCTATTGAATACAATTTTGTGGTAACAAACGCTTCTGTATTATTCATTAATAACACTGAACTTATTGATGCGTCATTTTTAAAGGAGATTATTAAAGAATGGTCGAGTCCATCTTTAGTTACACAATACGTACATAGACGCTTCGGGAAATTCTTTGGAATACCTGATTGTTGTGTCAATGCGTTCCTAGCGGATACAGCTATTCACGAATCTAAATATCTGCTTCATATGTTATGTAAATCAGATTGCGAAGAGAGTAGTATGTTAGAGCAAAGGTCTATAGACGTAGTTAAAAATATTTTTGGGGCAGAATATGTAAAATTGCTTACTCAGCGTCGCAAGTTATCTTTTATTTAGAGTAAACATTTATACTACAACGTTGTGTATATCGTGTGGCGAAGACAACCACTCCTTTGGGTGTAAGCATAGACAACAGCGAATACTGGACTAAAAGGAAGAAAGAATCATTCTGGGTGCGCCTAAAAGTGGATTACGAAAAAATGAATACACTTTTGCATGCCAAGCAGTTCAATTTGAATGACTTCTGCGAAGCTCTTTTTACATCTCAGAAAAAATCAGAATTGGCCTACAAAATTATAGAGTACATAAAAAATTCCGAAAAAGAAGTTTTCTTCAAAGACATGGTAGAAGATCTTAAACTATCACGCAGTACAGCATGGCAGGTGTATTTGAGTTTGAAGCGCGCTGGCATTCTGCAGAGAAAGACAAAAGCAGATCCTATTACATTATCGACAAAAATGTCCGAAATGCTTGAAGATTTGATTTTCTGGTGGAAGAGTTACGTTAAGGTAAGGTGACTTAAATGTTCTTTTGCCAACTTTTCTTAGCAAGAAAAGCTGTGCATGGAAGAGTTACGTTAAGGTTAGATAACATTAAATATAAATAACTTCTAAAAATAGAAGATGGTGAAGAGTGTAAGATATTTCTCCCTTAGTGAAGTTTTTCTCTATCCTAAAGAGAAGTGGCGCTTGGTAAGTGTAGCTCGCGCGATTTTAATTTTAATATTATTTCTAAATGGTATAGCAACGCCATTAAGCTATAATGAATTAGACTATACACTATTTCAAAGTATATGGATTACTTTAGCAGACATAGCTATAGTTCTTTTGCTGCTGCCTAAATTCAATTTATGGCTTGAGAGTAAATATAAAATTAAATTAAGCAATGGCGTGAAAGCAATAATTATTCTAGCTGTAATTTTGGCTACAGGCGCTATGTTGCCTTAAGGCTCATTTTGGCCAAGAAATTCTCCGGTATAGCTTTCTTTTCCATACGTGTCTTCAAAAACTATCTGGCAGATTGGCATATGCGGACGCAGAATAATCGGCTTCGGCGACAAATTCACAATTTCTAATACCTGCCTTCCCCTGCTTCCTGGGTGCATCAAAGACGCTGTTATGTGCACCATCAATCCTAAACGCGCCAGAGAACTCTTTCCTTGTATCCACGCGCAGATATTATCCGGCAGTTCAACTGACTCGTGTGTTATGCCGTGTATAAATTCCGCGGGCTTTAGAATGTAGCTTTTGTTTATTTTTATCAGCTTTGTGTACATCTTATAGCTCTTTGAAGGGTCTATATTCTCCCTATCTTTGTTGAAAATCCTTATTGCATCCCCTAGAGTGAAGTCAATACTTGACTCTCCTACTAATTTTTCGTTGAAAGGCTCTATTTTCAGAGCGCCCTTTTTTATCAGCTTAAGAATCTCCCTTTTTGTGTAAACTGTCATTAATTGTATTTACCTATACTAAATATAATTATTTATCTACTAAGATTGTTTACTTTCATGTATGGAAAACGCCTCCTATTTATCCCGTGTCTACAAAAGTGCTATTCCAAAAAATCTTGTCCATGTTCTCAATAACGAAAGTGTAAAATGGGCAGGCAAACCCGAAAGAATACCTTATTTGTTTCTGTCCATGATATCCGCGGTAGTAGGAATGTATATCCTGCTATTTTTTTCTTTCATCGTGCTTAGCTCTTCTTTGCCAACTTACGCAACAATTATTTTTATTTTCATACTACTAGCTGCTAATTCTCTTATAGTTCTGCCATTTTTCTACAGGTACCTATCGTGGTCGAGATTGTTGTACATTATAACTTCGAGCAGAATGATAATCCGCGGTGGAGAAATAAGAAATAACATTAAATTTTATCAATTGGCGAATATAGAAAAAATGCATCTTGATATTGAAGACTTTATTGATCAATTGTTTGAAGTTGGCACGATAGATGTTATGTTCAATGCAAAGGAGTTTCAGAGAGAGGAATCCCTTGAGCATCTGAAAGATTACGACCACGTTTTTAATTTGTTAAAAAGAAGGTAAGCCCTTTTTTGTGAAGTAGTCAAGGGATAGATGTGAGATATAGCCTGCTAAAAAGGAAAATACAAATAAATTGTTAGCAAATGAATAAGCGGCGAATACAGAAAGAAGTAGCATTGTTTTTGAATGGAATAGCTTTCTATGATTGTAATTTTTAGCTATTTCAAAGACATCCGGAAGTGTGGCGCCAATCATGGATAATACAGATGAAAAGACCCTTGTTGCTGTGTTGACCTGCATGTTCAATAAATCTGCCAGAATAAATCCAATCGCTGAAGCTACGATCATATGTGTTTCTTTGCGCATTAACATAGAATAGCAATGTTTATCTTTAAAAATTTTCATTGTAAATATATGCCGAAAATTCTTAGAAAAGTGCGCTCAGATAGTAGTTTTATTGAACTGCATTCAGAAGACCCGCAATTGAATATAGACGGTGCAGTGTCTGTTAAAATCAGTGCTTTGAACGGCACAACTTCTTTCAGGCTCACTGCG
>CAYMQE010000023.1:0-10752 GCA_964392695.1 Candidatus Woesearchaeota archaeon
AAGCTAAGAAGGAAGAAGTGAAGAAAGTAGAAGCTAAGAAGGAAGAAGTGAAGAAAGTAGAAGCTAAGAAGGAAGAAGTGAAGAAGGCGCCAGCGAAGCGTAAAGCTTCAGCCATTCAAACTGCATAATTTCTTATATACTTGATAGCCCATAATTATAGGTATAAATGTTCTTATAATCTCAACAAACTTAGCTTCTGATGAGCGATTTATTAGAATATAATGCAACATTTTAAACATATACTCATTATCGTCACAAAGGTTGTCTAATTTTTTTAATAATATCTTATTCGTAGACTCTATAATTTTGGAGTATTCTAATTCAAATATTTTTTTGGAATCAAATATACCACTCGTGCTTTCCAAAATAGATTCTGTTAATAGCCTGTAAGGATTTAATGGCAGAGCACTATCTAAACTACTCCTAAATTCTCCAATAGTAATTTCTGCCCTATTTTTCTTGTATATACCCTGCAATACCACTATATCCCCAGCGACAAATATAACCTCTTTCAATTTATCTTTAAATCTGTCGCTTTTTACATAATTGGATATATACTCGTTCAAAACATATTCTAGGTAATCTCTGTTTAAAAATTGATTATATTTTTCTTTATCAATTATACCCAGCTTGTCTGGCATAATATGCGGGATGAATAATTCGTAATCAAAAGATACGTTGCTATTAATAATTTTTGCGATAAGTTCATCATCAGTCATATCGCTTTCTTTGTCATTGAAGAATTCTGTAAGTGTGGTATAATCAGGATATATTGACAGCTGATTTTTATGCTCAACTATAACTCCATCATATACAAAAGAGAATAGATTGAAATCAATGCACGTAAGTGTATTTTCTATATTTTCAATTATTTTTGATTTTACTAAATCTTCTAACACACTATAGATATATAGTGGACTATTTTATCTATAAACCTTGCTGTTAATACCAACCTGATAGCTCATTAGTATATTAGATGATTTAACAATGATGTCAGCTAATTGCTTTGACGATGAGTTCTTAATAAAAAGTTTATATAGGCCATCTAATACATTCGACGCGTTGTCGCAAAACATATCTAATTCTTTTAATATGCTCTTGTTAACCAAATCTAAAAGCACAATATCCTCCGTAGAATTAGCGTTTTTCCCGTTATGAAATCTTTCATACAAATTACGTGTTACGTTAATTAAGGCATATGTAAATAATTTATAAGGATTGAGTATCCGAGCAGTAGCTAAAGCCTCTTTAAAATCATAAATGGTGGTATGGTCCATCATACTCGTAAGTTGTTGCGTGTTTTCTTCATTAAATTTTTCGTCTCCTATTAAACGGCGCATTAAAGTAAATGTAAAAATATCTGAGTATAATGGTATGACTTGTCTATCTATCTTTTCTCTAAAAATACTGCTTTTTGTGTAATTGGAAATGTATTCATTCAAGATATACTCTGTGTGAAAAACATTGCACTCCTTAACATCCTTTGGTGCAATATAGTTCCTAAATAATTCATAATCAAACAATACATCATCAATAATATTGTCTATTATCTCCTCGGCGTCTCCAGAGAATATAGGATCATTTGAGAACTTAGAAGTTGGAGTATTGTCTGGATATTTCAACAACAAATTCATATAGAAATCAACAACTCTATCGTATAGTGAAGAAAATAGATTGAAATCAATGCAGTCTATAATTTCGCTTATTTTTGACTTAATCAAATCTTCTAACACACTATGGATATATAGTGAACTATTATTATCTATAAATGTTGTTATTCTAACTCACTAAATCAAACAGCGTCTCCAGCTTCTCTTTTTTGTGCTCTAAATTCTCCTTGAGCTCTTTGTACGTATCTTCCTTTATGTCTCCGTTGGCGAGGCGGGTGTCCAAATTATTCAGGCTTCTCTGAATATCATGTATAGCTGTCATTAATGCTGAATCAGCGCTTTCGCTTTTCTTTGTTATAATCATCTTTTCCACATCAGCGGGCTTTCTCTTTACATATTTTTTTGATATAATATTGTACAGTTCGGATATCTCATCCTTCAGTTTTGATATAACATTTTCATCGCCTTTTTTAGCTCCAGCAGAGATTACTATCTTAACATCAGATTCCTCATCTTTTACATTGTAAAGTCCAACTATTTTCACCCACAATTCAAGTTCTGAACGCTCCTTTACCGAACGAATAATTATAGAGGTTACAAGCAGTATAGCAGACGCCATCAGCAGAGAATTTTTATTTGTCAGTTCAAGATTTAATGAGCTTTCAGCAAAATACAAAAGTGCCGATGCAAGTCCAAGAAATGCGAAAAATTTCCAAAATAGACTGTATTTAGAGCCTCGGACCACTGATTTTTTGCCTTTAATCAAAGCTTTTATGGGCTTCAGTCTGCCGCCACGAAGAACAGAATCAAGCTCAGCATCTTCAAATTCCACGAGTTCGTTTACACTTGGATCGTAATTCATATCCCCCATCAATTCTGCCACAAAACTTCTTACTTCTTCAGGGTCATCGCCGCGTATATTTATGTCATAGAAAATGTTCTTGTTGCGCATATTGTAAGTTTTAAATTCATTCTCAGTCTTTGCAACAGCCGGCACTCTGAAAAGCATAAATGTAAATAATAAAGCTTGTTTTATATTCTTTATGCGATGGGCTATATTGATAATATTATTAGCTATTAATGGTGCATTTGCACTGCCAGACTTGGCGCTTCAGAGCCTAACCATTTCAAACGAGTATGTATACAATACACCAATTATTAAAGCGGTTTACAAGAACATAGGAGACAATTCAACAACATTGATTAATCACAGCTTGCAGATAAGCAAGAACTATATAATAGCGAGCTTCATTCCAGATTTTATTGAAGCGGGCGAAACTTGGACGCTTCTATACAATATCGAACAGCTTAGCTGTACAGATTACAACACAAATATAGCCTATTTAGTAAATATCTCTTATACGACACCAAACGGGCCAGCAACATTGTCAAATTCTTCCTCTTTTACAGTTCTGCGTCCATTGGAAATTGTGAATACAAATCCTGATCCGGCAAAGGGCTTCACAATTTTTATTGGCGAAACTACGAATCTCCTGTTTGACGTGTTTAATAATGGCACCAGCGAGAGAACATTCAATTTTTCAAAAGTCCGCGCGCCGAATAACTTATACTTGAAGTTTAATGACCACATAAAAGAGTATCAGCTCCGCGATTTTGAGAATACCACATTCACACTGCGCGGAAAGGACAGAATCAGCTTTAGAATCCATATGACCCCAACAGAAGCGAATAACAACTTTATGGAATTCAACTTGAATTATAATGAAACATGCACAGCTATGATAAACGAGCTTGACTTCTATGTTTCAGCCAAGACTAAAGTAAGCAATATAATTGAAGTTGTAATAGCTGATGAAATCGGCTTGAATGAGTTAATTATTCTCCTATTTATTTCTGCTTTATACCTAAATAATACTTTAGCGAAGAGAAAATGATGTTTTGCGCGTTTTCAATACCTGCATTATATTTCATCCACTTGACAGCTGCGTAATTCAGATAGTCTGATTTTTCTTTTGAAAATGGCCTCATTAGCAGGGATATTGCAACGGCGCCAATGCTTGGAAGAGGCGCTTTTATCCAATCTAATATATTCACCTTTGGAATTTCTATCTTTGGCAATTCGCCATATACTACTTTATTGTTATTCAGCACGTTTTTCCAAACAATGCGCTTTGGCACCAGCAAAGCAGCAAGCGAAATGCTGTTGCAAAAAAAGAATTTTTTCTTTTCAAATTCCTCTTTTGCCGCAATCATCACAGAATTTCTTACACCCAAAGATTTGATGAAGTTCCATAACAGCTTGTCTATGAAAGTCTGGTGCGTATAGTAAAGAGCTAATCCATATTTTTCATTCAGTTTTTCACTTATCTTCACCAATGTTTTTTCAAATTCTTTTTTCGTCTCTTTATTATCTACTAAAACTATCATATCAATATCGCTTTTTCCGAGCTGGAAATCTCCATTGATGCTGCCGAAAATGGAAACAGCAATAAGCTTGCCACCTAGAATACTCTTGTACTCCTTTACAATACTCTTAATGTAATTATCAACTTGTTTCATTTTGGATGAAGTAAATCTACAGCGTTTACTATCGGCTTGTCAAATCTTTCGTAATCTTCAAATATTCTTGGGCATGCAGTATTCACAAATGCATCCATTTTATAAAAATCTATGAGCTTATTGGGCAGAACTTCATTGCCTATCAAAATATAGCTCTTTATACCGCGCTCTTCAAGGAATTTTTTTGTCTTATTCGCAAGATACATCATATTCTGCCCTGGCTTTACTGAAACCATTATGCCAACACATTTTGAATTCATTACTCTGTCAATCATTATTGCTCTCAAGTTTTGTATTCTTCTAAGCTCTTTCTCGTCAAATTCGTTTATTTTGCTTGTTTCTGGATTTGCAATGTATATTTTTCTGCCTTCCCCTACTTTAAGAGCTATTCCAATAGGGTGGAATTTGCCTGTGCCAAGGTAGATAATTGTTTTTTCAGATGCAAATGGAACCCTGCATCCTAGCACCTGCCCGCGGAAATTCAGATTTTTTACTTCCTCTCTTAATTTTTTCGCCTGCTCAATATATTGTATAGTCGTATAAAGTCCAACTTCCTTATCCTTGCAGAGCTCCTTTATTCCGTCCACAAACAGCTTTTTCAACTTTGTTTTGGCGTGAGCTTCCACATACATTATTTCCATACATGGAAGTTCTGGCTATCATTTTATAAAGATATTCTTTCTGGTAAATTAAATGGAAAAAATAGAACTGACAGTAGCTGGATGCATAGTATCAGACAACAAAGTTCTGCTTCTTCTTCACACTAAAATAGGCAAGTGGCTGTTCCCAGGCGGACATGTTGAACCAAATGAATCTATGGATACAGCTGTGGTAAGAGAGGTAAAGGAGGAAACGGGCTTGGACTTTAATCATCTAATTTATAGTAATATTGAACAAGTTCAGGGCGAGGAAATAGAAAAATGCGCATTGCCTATACACTCTAACGTTCACAGCGTCGGCACCCATAATCATTACTGCGCTTATTACTTTGGCGCAGTTGACCGCGAAAATTTTGTCAAAAATAATGAAAGCCGTGACATGAAATGGTTCACAGCAGAGGAGATAAAAAAACTTGAAAACACTTACGAAAATGTGAGAAGACTGGCTCTATATGTATTGAAAAACCCACAGGTGCAGGCATGAATAATATTGAAGTGGAAATCAGGAGTTTTATATCCAAAGAGCAGTACGAAAACCTGCTGAAATTTTTTGAACAAAATGCGAAACTTTTGAAGGAGGACTATCAGGAAACATTTTATTTTGACTGCGAACAGGATTTGAGGATACAACGAAATAGCTTCTTCTCTAAAATCTGGATGAAAAAAGGAAAAATTCATGACGCTCACAGAGAAGAGCTTGAAATAAAATTTGACAGAAACGAATTTGAAAATCTTGAGAGATTATTCCTAGCATTGGGCTTAAACGTCCAGATAAAATGGTTTAGAAAAAGATTTGAGTTCCAATGGGACGGAATAACCGTCTGCTTGGATTTCACGAAAGGATACGGCTACATTATAGAACTGGAAAAAATGTCATCTGACAACGAAAAGGAGAAGGAATATGAAGGCCTTAGGGAGAAGCTCAAATCATTAGCTATTGAAATAACGCCGAAGGAAGAATTTGATAAAAAATTTCTTTACTATAAAGAAAATTGGAAAACTTTAATAATAGCGTAAAAGTCTAATTACTCTAATGATAGATATAAATCTGATACGGGAAAATCTTAAAGTAGTAGAGGAAAATTTCAGCCGTAGAAAAAAACCTGAAGTTCTTGAAAATTTAAAAAAGACTATTAAGCTTGATAAAGAATGGCGGGCAAAACTGCAGGAAATTGAGAAAATCAAACACGAAAAAAATATTTTGACAGAGAAAAATGCCAAAACAAAAGACAAGAAGCTTATTGTGCAGAGCACTGAACTGAACAAAAAAATAGAATCTCTAAAAGTTGAAGTTGCAGAATTGGACGACCGCAGGCAGAGAGCTCTTGAAACATTGCCTAATCTATTGCACGAATCTGTTCCTTATGGAGCGGATGATAATGACAACGTGGAAGTAAGGAGATGGGGCAAAATCGTAAAGCCGTCATTTCCATTGAAGAGCCACGAAGAGATAATGATCAGCTTGGATATAGTTGATATAGAACGCGCTGCCAAGACCTCTGGAGCGAGATTTTATTACCTGAAGAACGAAGCTGTCATCTTGGAGCAGGCATTAATCAGATTTGCTTTAGATGCTTTAAGAAAAAAAGAATTCTCACTAATAGCTCCGCCTAATTTAATTAAAAGGCGCGGATTTTTTGGAACAGGCTTTTTGCCTGGCGGAGAAAACGATCTATATAAAATTGAAGGGGAAGACCTTTACTTAATAGGCACGTCAGAAGTTGCAATGGGCGCTATGCATATGGATGAAGTGCTTGAGAAACTGCCGTTGAAATATGCAGGCATATCACCATGCTACAGAACAGAAGCCGGAAGCCATGGCAAGGACACGAAAGGAATATTCAGAGTGCACCAATTCAGCAAAATAGAGCAGTTCATATACTGTAAGCCTGAAGAGTCTTGGAAAGTGCATGAAGAATTAATAACAAATGCAGAGGAAATGTATCAGAAACTCGGACTTCCTTATCATGTTGTGAATATATGCACAGGCGATATAGGCGCTGTGGCTGCTAAGAAATACGACATTGAAGTCTGGATGCCTGTTCAGGAAAAATTCAGGGAAGTTGTAAGCTGCAGCAACTGCACAGACTACCAAGCGAGAAGACTGAATGTTAAATACAGGAACAAGAATGAACTTGGCTTCATGCACACGCTGAATTCAACTCTATTCGCAACGACAAGAACAATAGTAGCAATAGTGGAGAACTTCCAGCAGAAAGACGGAAGCATATTGATACCAGAAGCATTGCAGAAGTATACAGGATTTGATAGAATTTCAAAGAAAACTTAAATTTATGAAAATAAAGAGAGTATCCAAAACTGAGAAAGTATTGCAACTATCAGAAATAAGCCTATGGCTTGACACTTATGATGATATATTCTCTGACTTCGACCCGCGCCCTTATTCATTGCGCTCGCTTTCAGATGATTTATTGAGAGAGATAAAAAAGGCGATAGTGCATAAAAGCAAAAATAAATTTGAATTAAGATTTTTAATTCCAAAGAATAAAAGAAATTTAAAGGATGAAGCAACTATAAAAGAGAGGATACACAATCATTTTGAAACGCAG
Source organism: Candidatus Woesearchaeota archaeon (assembly GCA_964392695.1). Classification (GTDB taxonomy): domain Archaea; phylum Nanobdellota; class Nanobdellia; order JAFCGN01; family JAFCGN01; genus CAYMQE01. The sequence continues at coordinate 7,360 of CAYMQE010000023.1, forward strand.
ATAGATTATCTGAAAAAGGAAGTATTTTCAACGCGGGCAAAAGGCATTTTATTTTTCCTGTTTGGCACTATGACTATAACACTGACAACCTCGTTTGAGGAAAGTATTGCTCCAAGTTTCTTAAAAAGTCTAATTGTAAACACTACAGTGCCGTTAGGATGGTTTATCGTCTGGTTCGCACTGGAAAAAGTTTTTTACATTGCAATTGAAAAGAAAGCAGAACTAAAATTCAATAAACGAATGTCAAATTGCGATATTATTTTCGTTGCTTACTAGATTATAATAGTCGGACCTAATCTTTCTACCAATTTAGCAAGCTCAACAACTTCTTCTTTTCCGGAATTCATTTCTTTGACCGTAACTTTACCTTCTTTGATATCCTTTTCTCCTACTACAACAACAAATGCCACTCTCTTCTTATTCGCGTATTCAAACTGCTTTGACAAAGGCTTCCCGCTCAAATCTGTTTCTACATTCAGCCCAACGCTGCGCAAAGATTGGGCTATTCTGATAGCTTCGTCTGCCATCTTTTTATCAACAGGCGCAACATAAACAGCAGTAAAAGACGGCGTAAGCTCAATCATTTTCTTCTCTTTCATTATGTCTACTATTCTCTCAATACCAAGGCTTATGCCAACTGCAGGAATATTTCTTTTCCCGTAAAGAGAAAGCATATCGTCATATCTTCCACCGCCTGAGATGCTACCTATTTTTACATCTGTGCTTGAAATTTCAAAGACAGGACCTGTATAATATTCAAGGCCTCTCACAAGGCTAAGGTCAAAGGAAAAATTTGCGTTTAAATTGTAGAAGGACAAATAGCTTAATAGGTCTTTAACTTCAGCCAATAAATTGGCAGGAACTTTTTGTTTTTTTAATTTCTCAATCATAGCTTCGGGATTGCCGGCTATGTTGATTGAATTCATTAATTCAAGCGCTACTTTTTTATCCAATTCTTCGTAGAACAATTTCAGTACACCTTCTTTTCCCACTTTGTCAAGCTTGTCCACAGCGCGGAACACAGTATTCATCTTATCTTTTGGGACAGCAACACTGCGGGCTAAAAAATCCAGAACTTTTCTGTTGTTTATGCGCACGATGAAATTTTTGAAACCCAGATTGCTCAAAGCAGTAACCGCACAGGCGACGCATTCTGCATCAGCAAGCATGCTATCTGAACCAAAGACATCAACATCGCACTGCCAGAACTCTCTATATCTCCCTTTTTGCGGATTTTCATAGCGCCAGACAGGACCCATATTATACCTTTTGAATGGCATTTGCAGCTGCAAATTTGTGGCAACTACCCGCGCTGTAGGAACTGTAAGGTCGTATCTCAAGCCAAGCGTTCGGTTGTTCTTATCAGTGAATCTGAAAATATCGCCCTGTATCTCCTGCCCACCGCCACCCTTTACAGCATATACTTCATAATCTTCAAATGCAGGTGTATCCATTGGTGCGAAACCGAAGCTCTTGAATGTCTCCTCTATAACGGACAATACCTTCTTTCTCAGTATCATATCTTCTGGCATAAAATCCCGCGTCCCTTTTGGCGTGCTGAATGGCATGAATTAACAATAGGTATATTGTCTTTTTAAAGATAATTGATAAAGCAACGTTCATATAGATTATTTAATTAAGAACAAAGATGAAAAATACACTCGTTGATTGGATAGAAGAAGAAGAATACGGTTGTGTAAAAGAGGGGCTATACTTAAGAAACGATAAAGATAATAGAAAACCCAAATCAATTTTAATAAAGAATGAAGAAGTAACTGCTTCATACGAATCTATAGACGGCCATTTGCTTTACGTGGATATTAATAAGACAAATGAAGTAAATTACCGAATTGTTGGTAAATTAGCTGTAAACAATTTTGGATCTCTATCCGTGTGCAAACATCTCGGTGTTTTTGAGAGTAATGGTAGTTTTCCAATTGGTAATGGAATCAATCGGGAAGGAGAAATAATAACTGAAAAAGACGCATTGTACTTTGCAAAAATAAGAGAGCTTCTTGGAAATGGACACACAGCAATAATTGCGAAGGCTGCAGCGTACTACAACATCAGAAAAGAGAATAAAACAGGTCCAAAAGACTGGGCGCAGGAGGTTGCAGAATATTTCCTTAGAGATACGAGTGACACACCAAATACAATCGGAATGCTGGTGAATATTTTGGAGCAGATGGACTGGGAGAACGAGATAGCGCCTATGTTAGAAAAAATTGGGTTAGAACCCGATGATGAAGTATACTATGGAGATATTGCTACGAGAGTAAGACACAACGGCGAAAGAATGGAATTTTACATACCTGAAGTTAGAGACTATGCTTTTTCACAATTTTTTTCATTTAATACTAGATTTAACTCTATAATCAACATAGGTAAAGCAGGTAATAGGACGGGAACTTGTGCAAAAGGGTGCATTTTCAAGATAGGAGAAGCCGGCGACTCTACAGGGTCACATGCAGAAATATGCAGTTTCAGAATAGGAGAAGCTGGCAATTCTACAGGGATATTTGCAGAAGACTGCATTTTCAAGATAGGAGAAGCCGGCGACTCTACAGGATTTGGTGCAAAAGGGTGCATTTTCAAGATAGGAGAAGCCGGCGACTCTACAGGGGCATATGCAGAAATATGCAGTTTCAAGATAGGTAAGACTGATGGCTATACAGGACTTGATGCAAAAAGATGTAGTTTCAAAATAGGAAAGAAATGCAGTTTCAAGCGAGGACGGGATATTTTTATTACTAAATAGTAACATTTAAATAGGCTACTTAATTAAGAACTAAGATGGTGAATTATAGGATATATTATAAAATAAATTTTCATGAATGCGATACAGAGAAAATTGAAGAGTTGCTAGGAGAGCGTAAAGAAACTATAGAGGGACTAAATAAGAGTTTAAAAGATATTATAATAAACAATGTGATACAGAACTACCTTCCGGTAGAAATAGCTCAAATAAAAGCACAATTATGGGACGGTAAACTCAATCTATCATTATGGAACGATAAACTCAAACTATCAGATAGTAAAATATCATATTCGGATTTAGATACAATAAAATATACTAACCCGTACTACGAAGAATTAACAGAGGGTTGTATACCAAATAAAATAGTAGAAGAAGGAAAAAAAGTGATTAATAAAGTATCTTTAGAATTGTGGTATAGTTCCAAGGAATTAATGAATAAAAAGGATATATGTCATTATTTTTTGAATGAAATACATAGCCATAAAGGGAACAATGAATTGATAGATAGCTTAATGGAGTTGTATTTAAACAAAAAATTGGAGTTAATAGAACAGGAAAGGGAAGCGACTAATAGATTATAATTTTTATTACTAAATAGTAACATTTAAATAGGCTACTTAATTAAGAACTAAGAT
>CAYMQE010000024.1:0-10605 GCA_964392695.1 Candidatus Woesearchaeota archaeon
AAGCATACACATCAAAGAAAAGTACATACCAGTTTTTCAGAGCAGTCTGATTTTAAGCACTACAGTTGTTTTCACACTGATTGTTGCTTTCATAACTGCGATACCATCTAATATTGTAAAAAACTCATTGACATTAGTTGACTTAACTTTCAATTATGTATCTCCCATATTCCTAAGCCTATTAGTTGTTATATTCACAGCTATAATGCTGTCCGTTGCAGCAGCATCTGTAAGGAATACATATGATAGAATAAAGATTTCAAATGCAATGCTGTATCAAATGCTTCTGGCTATTCTTGCCGTCTTTGCATATAAAAATTTCATAAATTTAGTTCTCGCTTCTGCATACCTCTATGTCTTTTACTATTTCATAGTCTGTGCAACAGTTCTCCGCCAATCCTACCGCGACAGAAAACACAGATTTTTCACAGAATCTTTGCTCGGCCTTACAGCAATAATATACCTTTTCAGCAGTATACAAATAGCAAGTTTTCTAACTTTAGCCGCAGCTTTAATATCTGGAAGAATTTACGCTAGATAACTATATTCATTCAAAAAGTTCTGAATGTCTTTTTTGGTATATAACTTAACCTGATATCTTTCTGGGAATGGATTACTAACCAAACACAACCACTACAAATTCTTCAATTTCTTAAGACTTTTTGGCAATTTAAGTTGATTTTTATCCAGATGCAACCACTCCAAATTCTTCAAATTCCTAATATTTTTTGGCAACTTTGTAAGTGAATTATTACACAAATCTAACGTTCCTAAATTATTCAATTTCCCAAGACTTTCGGGCAATTCTGTAAGCCTATTATAAGACAAATCCAAATCCTGCAAATTCTTCAACTTATAAATACTCTCGGGCAATTGTTTTAGTTGATTACAATGAATGTCCAATATCTGCAAATTCGTTAAATTCCAAAAACTATCCGGAAGAGATTCTAGTTGATTTCTATCAAGATGCAACTCCTGCAAATTTTTTAAATCCCCAATGCTCTCCGGTAACTCTCTAAGCTGATTATCCCGCAAATTCAAATACGTCAAATTAACTAAATCCACAAAACTCTCAGGCAATTCTGTAAGCTGATTATTATTCAAATCCAAACTGCAGAGTTTATCTTTGTAAAAACTAATGTCATACGAAATAAAATAATCTGCATTTCCTTTTATAGTAAGATAAACATGTTCCTTGTAGTTAGTTAATGTAGCTGTGCTTTCGTTATCCAAGATTCTTCCTAAGCAAGTCAATTCCTTCTGTTTTTCCTTAATTATAGCGTCTATAGTTTCCATTTTTAATCAGCTACTACTTTCTTGTACATTCAATACAAGTGTACTTGCCGAAAATTTTCTTTACTTGCCTCTTTGGCTTCCCAGTGCCGCAGTCATTGCAACGTATATTATAATCAACCACATCAATCACCCATTAGTTTGTAGCGTTTAGGAGAGGCGATGCCATATTTAAATGTTACTACAGAATAGAAACAATTTCATCAGGCAGAATTTTCCTCTTTGGCCGACTGCATAATCTTTCAAATTCTCCTATATATCTGGCAAGATCAAGATCAACCGCTGGCTCAGGAAACTTTGTCAAAATACCCTTCACATCTACGTTAAATTGCTTAAGTGCGCGTTCTTTAAGCTCGTATATTGATAGAGTACAAAGTATATACTCAATAACATGTCTAAATGAGAAAATTTTTGCGACTTTAAACGGATTTTTCCGGTTATCCATAATCTCCTCAAGAGTTTTTCCAACAATATCAATCGCTTTTGGCTTGAATATATGCACATCGCCAGCTACAAATACGCCTTGTCTGGTGCGCAGTGGTATTTTGAAGATATTTGGATAAAGTTTCTTAAAGTCCTTCTTTAAAACAAGATTAAGATAAGCATCAGCAGTAAACTTTACTTCTGACACCATCCTTTCTAACATCTCTGATGTTAGCAGAGGTATATCTGAAGAAATGGCCATGAGATATTCCGGGGGCTTTTCCATCTTATTGAAATATGCTAATCCAGAAATAAACGTTCTAAAGCTGGTATTTCCGCCCATCAAATATTTTACCGGCTTCTTAAAGTCAAAATCTAGATTATCTATGCCTGCAATATTTATTGATTTAACACAATCAGCATTATCAACCGCTTCCAAAACATAGTGAATCATAGGCTTCCCGGCAAGAGGTATAAGCGCTTTGTTAGCTATTCCAGTTTTCTCATAAATCTTCTTGTAATGTCTTTGCTTAACATCATAACCTCCTGCTGAAATTAAAACATCCAGTTGCATCATTATCCCACATAGCTTCTATCAGCATCTGGTTTTTGTTTTTCAATTCGCTCAGTAGCTCTTGACTTCTCTTTCTCAAAAGTTTTCATAAATTCCGGCTCGTCTATTTTTCCAAATTTTTGTTCAAATGCAGAAACCGCGTTGTTCAAAAGATTTGCAAATTTCTTGCCTAAGAAAATATCAACAGCAATAGGGCTATGCTCTATTATAATTCTATCCCCCTGCGGAAATTTTGTCTTGAAGTCAAATAGGATAGAATGGCTGTCAATGCTTACTGTAACTTCAGTACTGACAACAATCCTATTGTAATTTTCAACAGCATCTTCTATTTTCTGCATTGACATTTTTGGCACCTTATCCTTTTTTATCATTAGATTTAGCTATCTATTGGACTATTAAAAAGATTAGTATTCCGCTTCTTGACGCATTTCCTCCTCTGCATATTCTAATACATTTCTTGTAACAATAGATGCCCTACGGCGTGCATAATTATTCGCTCTAGCAACAGCCCCTCTAATATGTCTTGATATCTCAATCTCTTCTCCATTATTCTTTACAAATTTAGAGATATAGTTTCTTAAATCATTAACATCCCATTTCGCCCAGCCATTAGTATACGACCAATATTTAATCAACATCATTAAATGATTATCCGTAACTCCCTTCTGGAACGGCACTAATTCTTCAAACGTTTCTCGTAATCCTGTTTTAGCTCTATCTTCTAATGAACCTTCAATTCGCTCTTTATCATTTGTTGATGCGCAAATAATGAATCTTGGAGTAAAATGAAGTTCGCTTCGCCCCGCCAAATTTGTTTTTCCGCCTTCAGAAATTTCACCCAACATAGCCTGTATTTCTGGAGGATAATACTCTAAATTTGGAATTTTCAGCGTTTTCATATGCGCTTCTGCAATAGCTGATATACTTATGCCCTGCGGGTAGTCAGAATTGCTGCTTGGCTCACCCAACAGCGTCCCTACATCTGGAACCCCTGGCAGTGTAATATCTCGTATAGCATATTCAGCCATTAATTTAGGTGTTCTATCATATTTTCTCCTCAAGTAGCCATATGCTAAAAAGAAACCCCCTAAAACAGAAAGCTGAACAACATTTTCTATTAAATCTTGCACAAGTCTTTCTGTTAAAATACCCTTTACCGTTTCTGTTTTCCAAATACTTGGGAGCTCCTCCGGTCTGTTTTCATAATCTCTTACTATCATATCATTAACACCAGCAATCATGCTGAATAAATACCCCATAAATCCGCCGGCTGCGGTTAATGAAAAGAACTTCCTAACAGAATTAACCAATTGATGTTTTCTCTCTCTTTTTCTTGCATAACCCGCTGGCAAAAGCTCAAGCACCGGTGAATTTCCTTTCCTGCCTACCTCAATATCCAGACCAATGAAATTATTCTCATTTAGAATATAGTCCAGATCTTTGTCTACATCAACAAAAAATTCAGTCTTGCCTGTGCCATATGGTCCATCAATTATCATCACAGGCGAATAAAATCGCTCAACGTTCATATCAGGCAGGGGCTTGCCCAAAATATCAAACCAGCAGAATTTCTTAATAGACTTCAATAATTTTTTATACTCCTTTTGCTCCGAACCAATTTCAAAAAATGGGTCCAGCCTCTTTTTCTGCTCTTTGTATATTTGATTGGCAAAATCAGTCACTATCTCATGCGCCTTTTCAACAGTGTCATCCCTGCCTATTATATTCGCATAAGGGTAGAGCTCAATAAGGCTAACTCCTAAAGCAGGTATTTTTTCATCAAAAGTTGGTATATCCTCAAACTTTACATCGCCGTCCATATTAGCTATTATATCTTCCAACTCGTCATTATTCCCTGTTCTAGACAATTTTTTCCAAACAGGATGGTCTTTTCTATAGTAATCAAACAATGCTTTGCCCTGCCAAAATAGGTCATCAACAATATACATATCGTTAGAAGATTTTTTTATATTCTTTTTATCCGCATAAATTCTTCTCCAAACCATATTTAATGTTTCAAACCCAAGTTTTCCAATTACCTTTTCTAATCCATCCATATTACTTTTTATGAAAGCTTCATGCTGGTCTATAGTAGAAAATTTATCATAGCTTAATCTATAATGTTCTTTAATAAATGACAGAACTTCATTATATTTTACAAATTCATTGAGATTTTCGGTAATCTCTATTGACGCTGATTTATCTGCGTATAGTTTATCCCGCGGAACATAAACATCAAGATAAGCTTTAATTGAAGCTCTCTGTTCTTTAGATAACACTAAAATGTAAAAAAGAAACTTTTATTTAAAGATTATCTTATCAACTAAAACCTTTTAATCCCTAGTTGAACTCTTTTATACCAATGCGGGGATTCCCAAGCGGTCAAAGGGGCAGGACTTAAGATCCTGTGTGCTTAGTGCCTTCGTAGGTTCGAATCCCCCTCCCCGCATACTACAACGAGAGGGGACCAGCAACGAAGTTGCGCTACCCCCTCCCCGCATTCTAGTTAGCTATCGTAAAAAGTCTGCACTAAATCAACCGCACGCTTAATAGCTACCCCGCCACTATAGGGGATATATCCCGCACCGTAAGAATGAATCCCAACAATTTCTCCTCTAGAATTCGTAACTACACCGCCGCTGCATCCTACCTGTGCAGTTATGCTATAGCAAAATGAATCACGAATAAACAATGCTATGTCACGAGCACTATCATGCATTTCAGCATCAAAATTTAAATTAATAATTTTGCCGTCTACATCATTATCATATAAAAATGGGAAGAATGTTGGACCAAGCAGAACATTCAATTTCACCTCATTTCCAACATTTATACGGTGATTTATTCTGAACGGTATTGGCTCTGGCTTCGCCGAACTATAAGCTTTGATTAAGGATATATCATAATCCACATCAGATACACGCGACGTTGCATCTAAAAGATAACGCTCTCCTCTTCGATTAATAGCAATATAATATATTTCACTATTAAAACAAATTTCTGCTGAAAGGTGAGCTGCAGTAATTATAAAACCATCTGTTGTCACCATCAGACCGTTGCCCATATTTGAATAGGCGCCATTTAGATAATGCCTGGAAATTAAAACAAGATTGTCAAGCACGTTATCTTCTGATTCTTTTTCACTTATCCTTGAATCTCCTCTCATTGATCTGACAAGCGCTAATTTACTTTCAAGTTTTGAATAACTTTTTGGCGGTTCCATCTCAATAGATTAAAATTTCTTTGATTCAATCTCCTTTTTTAATTGAGCAATAAAGTCTTTCAACGCAACATCAAATTTCACAGCACCCTCTCTGCTTTTTACGGCTATCTTTTTTTCCTGCACTTCTTTGTCCCCAACGGTTGCTATATAGTTCACTTTTTCAAGCATTGCATCTCTTACTTTTTTCTCTACTGTATCGCGCCTATCATCGTACTCCACGCGTATTCTATTTAATTTCAACTCTTCAACTATCTTCTCGGCATAACTACCGCATTTATCATTCACAGTTATAACCTTGACCTGCACAGGATTTATCCACAAAGGAAATGCGCCTGCGAAATGCTCTGTCAATATGCCAATGAATCTCTCCAAAGAGCCATAGACAACTCTATGCACAACAACCGGCGTCTGCTCTTTTCCATCTTTATCCACGTACTTCAAATTAAATCTTCTCGGCTGTTGGAAATCAAGTTGAACTGTTCCAGTCTGCCAGTCCCTGCCAAGAGAATCTTTCATAACTATGTCTATTTTCGGCCCATAGAAAGCGCCGTCGCCTTCCAAAATGAAATACTCCCTGCCGAATTTCTTTTTGCCTTTCTCCAATATTTTCTTCAGAACTGATTCAGCAAAATCCCATGTTTCCTTGTCGCCCATGAATTTTTCCGGCCGTGTGCCTAAACGTAGTTTGTAGTCAAGACCGAAAATGCGGTAAAATTTATCTGCAATGCCAAGTATCTCTTCATATTGCTGTTCTATTTGATCAAGTGAAACATAGATATGAGCATCATCCTGCGAAAAGGAGCGCACACGCAATAGTCCATTCAACGTGCCTGATAATTCATAGCGGTGCAATTTATCAGTGTCTGACAATTTCAGAGGCAATTCTCTATAGCTTCTTGGCTTCCTGCTGAAAACTATCATCGCATTAGGGCAATTCATCGCTTTAAGTCCATAAATTTCTCCTTCACCCATATAAGAAATAAACATATCTTTTCTGTAGTGCTCCCAATGGCCTGATATTTCCCACAACTCTTTTTTATTCACTAATGGCGCTGACAGTTCTTGATAGTCAAGTTTATCGTGCTCCTCTTTCCAAAATTTAACTAATTCTTGATATAGAATTAGACCTTTTGGCAGCCAATATGGCATTCCAGGCGATGTTTCATGAAAGGTAAACAGGTCCAATTCTTCGCCGATTTTTCTGTGATCCCTTCTTTCCAATTCTTCCTGTCTTGCAAGATAGCTGTCAAACTCTTTTTTTGACGCAAAGGCGACAGAATATATTCTAGTAAGACTCTTATTCTTCGCATTGTTCTTCCAATAAACACTGGATAGATTTGTTATCTTAAAAGCTGCAATTTCTTTGGAAGATTTCACAAACGGTTTTTTGTATAGCACCGCAATATTCAAATTTTTCAGCGAATATATTTCCGCATCTTTGACGTCTTTCAATATTTCTTTTTGTAACTCCCCATTAACAGATTTTGATGATTTAAATTCTAAATTCTGCTGCGCCGTTTTCATAAACTCTTTTTCCAATTTAGGCAGATCGTCTTTAGAAAATTTTACGCCCAAAATGTCAACATAAGATTGGTCTTGATAAATGCCAAAACTGCCAACTTCCACTTTTGGATATAAATTTTTAATAGCTTCTGCGAGCAAAAAAGAAGCGGATAATTTAATTCTTTTGGAACTGTCCATAGTTTCTTTTGAGCACTCAAATTTAGCATCTTCCCCACCTGAAATGCCTTTTTGCTGTTCAACGCTGAATTCTCTGCTTAGCTCAGACAATGGGTGCCCTTTGCACGCTATATTGAAGCTCTTATACCAGCCGAATGGAGCGCGGTATACCTCATATTTCTCTTTCTGCAGAACTTTCTCCGCTTCTTTCATTACATCCTCTGCGAATTTCGGGTTTGAAAGACTGGAACTTAAATGCGCGTATGGATAAAGAACCACAACATTCGTCTTGACCTGTTGAGCGATGTCTTTGACATTATCCGTATAAAGTTGAACTATTCTGTTTTTATCTGCTTCATCTCTCTTTTCAACAGTTGTGTAAACAACTAAGCATTCGTCAACTCTCTTCTTGCCCTCCTTTATATCAGCTTCAGCATCTTTGATAGCCTTCTTCTTCGCCTCGTACTCTATGTAATCAGCGTGTATCGTAAGAATTTTCAAAAGAGCATCGCCTCAAATAGAATTAGTCCGGCAATCAGCTCTTGCAAGTGACATGGTATTGTCTAAATGACTTACATTTTTAAATGTTTCCAATCGCCTTCATAGACTAGGCATTTAAATAAGTCATCATTATTTTATTTGCCATGAGATATTTATCAGAAAGTGAAGAGAAGAATGCACTTGAATATATTGCCAAAGCCGTTGAAGTCGCTTTAGATTCTACTTGTGAGCGCTCTCGCTGTGGTTCGATTATTGTTAAATTAGACGAAATTATAGGCAGAGGATTTAACAGCCCACCGCAAAATAAAGAAGAACATCGCAGGTGCACTTATTCCAAAGACTTGTATAATAAAAAAGTAACGGACAAAACATGCTGTGTTCATGCTGAAGAAAGAGCTATATTTGATGCGTTGAAAAATAATTCCGACAAAATTAATGGCTCAACTTTATACTTTATTCGCCTTGATGAAAATGGAGCGCCTTCGCGTTCCGGAAATCCTTACTGCACTATCTGCAGTAAAATGACTTTAGATGTCTACATAAAAGAATTTATCTTGTGGCATAAAGAAGGAGTTTGCGTCTACGAAGCGGAGGAATACAATAATCTTTCTTTTCAATATAGTGAATGAAAAGGATTAATGACATGAATATTGTTAAATTGTGAAAAATCACGAATATTTTCTGTATAAATCTTAAACACACCGTTCTCAATCATAGTTGCAATTATAAGTAAATCCCAGAAATTCTTTTTAATTTGTTTATGCATACTTACTGCTTTCAAAATCGTATTTTCATCATAATTAATGACCTGCCAGTTTGAAAATTTGATTATATCTTTAATTATCTGTTCAGTGATTCCTATATCCAGCGGATTTTGAATTTTCTCAGTCATAATTCTAAAAAATTCTGCTATATTTTGCGAAGATATTGCATAAGATACTTCTTTATTCCAGCATTTTTCCAATAATCCCTTGGCTATTTTATGTTTGTCTGATTCTGCATCATTGTAAGCATAAACAAGAATATTTGTGTCTATAAGCGCTAATTCAGTTTCGCTCATGCAATTCATCGCGGTTGAACCTATATTTTCCTAAAGTAAATCCTTTTTCCATAAAAGATAATTGTCTAAAAGCTATTTCTTCCTCTTTTTTTTCTTTAATCCATAATTTAAGAGATTCTTCAAAAGCTTTGCCTAATTTGCCCTTGCCTTTGCCAAGCTCCTTTTCTGTTATTTCTCTAAATTCCTTATCAATATTTTCGTTTATGTTTATAGTAATAGTTTTCATATATACATTTAGATATACATAATATTTAAATGTTTCTACTTCAATTCTTTCTTAAACTGCTTCAAGTCTTTTTCAAGAATAGAAACTGCCTCGCTCCACATTTTTTCTGGCGGTAATTGCCCCCAGCTTTCTATTGTGAATATCAGCGTGTTTGGATCGCCTTCAACAACAAAATTATCAGCGCCATATTTTTCCACACAGGACAGAGACAAGTCGCAATTTATTTCATTTGCAACTATAAGACTGTTATCCTTTATTTCAAAGACACCGCGCGGACATACATTAATGGCTTCTACTAATTTTTCTCCAGATTTTGTTATCTTCACAGAAGGATTATACCTGTAGAACGAAATTCCAGGCGACCACTTAGCATGTTCAGAACCAATGCCAAGCCGTGCGATAGCAGTAAATGCAAGACTCTGTCCATCAAGCAATACAGCGATTGGCATTTCTAAGTATGCAGACTTAATCTCTGAATCTGAACTCTTCAAATCACCGGCATAGACAGTGCACGGACCTTTTTTACTCAAAGTAAGTTTGACCTGGCACTTGGAGCACCCCTTATCTTTGCACGTGCATTCAGAAGTAAAATTATAAGTTTTTAAATCGCCCTTCAACGGCAGAAGTCCGATGCGCAACGCAAGTATTTCATCGTAAAGACTGCCTGAATTTATAGTGAATATTACTTTATCAACAGCCAAAGTAGGAACAGCAGAGATTATAGTCTTTCGGATAGAATTAGCAAGCTCTGGTGTAGTTTCTTCTAGCTTTAAAATCACTTTATCATCTGTCTTTGAAATAATAGTTGTTTTCATACTCTCCTGCCTCTTCTTCCGCCTTTCTTTCTGCATCCATCATGCGGTATAGGTGTTACATCCTCTATAACGCCTATCTTAATACCTGCTCTTGCTAACGCTCGAATAGCAGCCTGCGCACCTTGTCCAGGAATTCTTGGTCCATCCTGTCCACCAGGAGCTCTAACACGTATATGCAAGGCATTTATTCCGCTCGCAATTATTTGATCAGCCGCCTTTCTTCCCATTGCCATCGCTGCTGTAGGAGAAGATTCAAGCCTCGAAGACTTTACAACCATCCCTCCACTTGCGCGGGCAATAGTTTCAGAACCGGTTATATCAGTAACATGAAGAATAGTGTTATTATAGCTAGAATAAATATGAGCAATTCCCCAGTTCAATTTTGATTCCTTTGTTTTTTCTTCCACCATATTCACTCAACCCGCCTAATTTTTGCTTCACTATCTCTATCAACAACAAAGTTTGGAGATATAATTATTTTGTCCCCGACTGCAATCTTCTTATGAGTTATCAACTGTCTTGCTTGTTTTATTGTTGTAACAACCTGTTTCTTTAATAACATTGACTGCAATCTGCGTTCCATCAAATCCTCAAGTCTCAAGCCCAAAACATCATCAAGGCGCGCCTCTTTATCAAGAAGACCTTTCCTATATAGCGAAGCCAGCAATTCTCTTTTTTCCTTCTCTGCTGTTTCAGTTATTCCGGAGATAAGTTTTCTAGCCTGCGCGCGAATACGTCTTAATTCAGATTCAATCATTCGCAGTTCATGTTTTGCTTTATAGCCGTAAGAGCTTCTTAGCTTTGCCTCTT
>CAYMQE010000025.1:0-10370 GCA_964392695.1 Candidatus Woesearchaeota archaeon
TGGTGACCCGCCAGGTGTGTTTTGAATGCACACTGTAAGAGTCGTTTTTATTGGATAGCTTTGATGTCTCGATTGTAGCTATTAGCTCTTTAACCTCGTCTTTTCCTAGATTGCATATAGGTTTATTATAATACTTTCTTAATTGGTGTAATCTTTGCAGGTAAGTGTATATTCTAGCCGTTCCGAGGTTGTTAATGCGGGCTTCTCTAACAAAATTTTGGAAAACACTTTTATCTGAATCCTCTATCTTTTCTATCTTTTTAAGTTCACTTTCTAATTTTTTGTTGTATGTATGAATATCAACTCTTTCCATATTTTCGGTTACATCTCCTGTCTTTTTATTCAAATTGAAACTAACTGTAACCTATGGATTATTTCGCCCAGAGCAGGATTCGAACCTGCGTTCCTTGCGGAATCGGTTGACTCGCAACAGCAACTTTTAGTTGCAGTCATATGTTCTTTTGGTTACACCATTTTCTTACAAGAAAAGGGTGTTTCGAGACCGACGCGTTAGGCCACTCCGCCATCTGGGCATACTTTACGATTGTAGTTTGTGTATTATTATGTTTTCTATTGACATACTAAAAAAGTATTAAAGTTTAGCGCAGTTAAGACTAATTAATGGTTCACGATATAGTTCTTGGACGCAGTTTCGGTGACATTGCCAAGTATGGAACTGATGGAACAATCCTTATTGGAAAACAGTATGTAACTATGGGCAAGACAGTTTCCCTTGCCAATCGCATCTTGATTGACGTTGTAAATCCGCATACTATTTTGATTGCCGGCAAGAGAGGTTCCGGAAAGTCCTACACGATGGGCGTCATGAGTGAAGGTATAGCTATGCTTCCGGAAGATGTAGCTAAGAAAATATCCTGCTTATTTTTTGATACAATGGGAATATACTGGACGATGAAGTTTCCGAACCAGCGCGATGATGATTTACTGGACGAATGGAAGTTAGAGGGGCAGGGATACGACACCAAAGTGAATGTTTATGCGCCTGCTGGAAAATTCGATGAATTAAAAGAGAAGAAAATACCTGTTGACAAGGCGTTCACAATTTCATGCAATGATCTTTCCGGTTCTGATTGGTGCGACTTGCTCAACGTAGAATTGCTTTCTCCTGTTGGAATTGCAATATCAAAAGTGGCGAGTATTTTGTTGGGGACTAAAAAGCCATTTGATATTAGTGATATGAAGAAAGCTTTGCTGGAGGATAAAAGAACTGAAACACGATATATAGACGCTGCTGTTAATACATTTGACGTTGCTGAATCCTGGGGATTGTTTTCTAAAGAAGGCACTAGCATTTATGAGCTTTTGGAACCCGGAAAAATTAATGTATTAGATGTATCTGTTTATGGGCACACCGGTAGCTTTTCAATACGCGCGCTTGTCATTGGCTTAATAACTAGGAAAGTACTAGAAGAGCGAATAATAGCAAGAAAGCTTGAGGAGCTTGAAGATATAGAACGCGGTTGGCGTTATTTTGGCGAGGAATTCCGGGAGTTGAAAGAGAGGCAGGTTCCTCTTGTCTGGATATTCCTTGATGAAGCGCACGAATTTCTGCCTGAGAGTGGAATTACTCTAGCTACAAAACCTTTGATACAACTTATAAGAGAGGGTAGACAGCCTGGAATTTCAGTAGTCTTAGCAACACAGCAACCAGGAAAGATACACACTGATGTTATCACACAGAGCGATCTTGTTATATCCCATCGTTTGACCGCCAAAGTTGACATAGCTGCTTTGAATAATGTTATGCAGACTTATCTCGCTGGAGATATACAGAAATATATGAGCCTTCTTCCAGCTGGCAGAGGAAGCGCTGTTGTGCTGGATGACAAGCAGGAGAGAATATTCCCCATACAGATACGTCCAAGAATAACATGGCATGGTGGTGCAGAGCCGTCTCTTATAAAGCCAAATCCTCAAAGAGTGGGTGAAACAGGCGAAGAAGAACTATAAAACGAAATGTATTTAATCAGCGCTAAAAATTATTTACTTATGGAAGATAAATTTAGTATGGTTAAAGATGAACGGTCAATCTTAGAGAGACTGACATACCTTAAATTTGACGATTTGACAAACGAACCTTTAGTAAAACCCGTTCGTAAGTTTGAAGTAGGATATTATATTCCTAATATTTCATTTGAAGGATTATATTCTCCGGGTCGCTCTTAATCTTTTTGATGACGTTTGCAGGACCAACTACTGTCAATCCTCTTTTGCCGCCGCCGAGCTTGCTGAGCATAAACTCTTTCATTTTGTCGCCTAAGGGGCCATCAGATAGTCTTTTGTTTACTGTTATAGATGCTATCTCTATTCCAGAGAACTTTGTGCTCACATTCTGCATTGTAGATTCAATTAAATTGCTTTCAAATACTGGCGAGAGTGTGCCTTCTATGACGACTATCTGACCCTTCTTTGCGCGGTCAAGAATATTTTTTATATTTTCTCTTGAATCTTCCTCTTTTAGCTTGTCAAATGATAGAAAATGCAATGACAGTTCTTTTGATTTTTTGGCCATCTATATCACTTCAAATATTGTGTTGTAAAGTTTGTCCATATTTTCACCATTCTTTGCGCTTATTCCCACGACTTTGTATTGCGGAAATGCAAGCTCTATCTTTTTAATGTCAGTGTTTCTTAAATCTATTTTGTTTCCTACCAATACAACTGGTATTTTTCGCGCTTCTAGATTGCCTAGTATAGTTAAGTTGACCTGATTGTAAGGACTTTTCGTTGCATCCATAATAACAAGAACTACATCCATATTGTCAAGATTTTTGATTGATTCTATTATACCTTGCGTGGCAGCTTTTGCTCTATCTGTTGCCTCTTTTTTGCTTATTCCAAATTTGACGAATTCTTCATAATCTATTTTTGTTGCTATTCCTGGCGTGTCTACAAGTGTCAACTTCAGCTCTTTACCATCATCACTCTTTATAGTTATATTCTCTTTCATCTGTAGCTTTCTTGTTTCATGCGGTATTTGGGAAACCTTTCCAACTTCTTCGCCAATCCAATCCATGCTTATTCTGTTTGCTAAAGTTGTCTTGCCGGCATTAGTGCTTCCATATACTCCCAGGCGCAGATGCCTTTTGCGTGAAAAGAATCTGTTGTAAAGCCTTTTGATACCAAGAAATAAACTTGCTTTCTTTTCCCTTTTGGCCATGTTAATGACTTAAAAGCAGGTTCTTTAAATTTGTTGTGGACATGTCTTAATAACGCACGATGAAGCTAAGAGCAATCATTTCTTTCCCGAGGCTTTCTTTTTAAGAAAGGCTCAGTGGGTTCTTTAAATTTGTTGTGGAGTTCCTTTTCTGTCGTAAAATACAACCATTGTGTCTCTGCCTGCGTTTATAAAATGCGCTTTATACTCTCGCGACAGTAAGTCTTCCAGAAATGTGGTTTTCTGCGACGCAGCGAGAAAAGAGATTAAGCACAATCTGGAGGATACTCTTTTTATTTCTCTCAGCGCTCTTTGTATCTCGCTTTTGTTCAAATCCTGCAAGACGGTTATTGAGAGAACATTTTCAAAAGTGTTCGTTTTGAATGGCAGATGTGTTACACTGCAACAGATTTTCATTTTGTTGCTGTTAAGTTTGAGTATGTTGTGGCTTAAATCCGCACTTAGTGTGACGTCAATAAATTCATTCAGCAACCCAGTGCCTGCGCCTATGTCTAGAACAGTACCTTTTAGTTTTGGTATATATTTGAATTTCTCTAGCTGTTCAGAACGATAGAGTTCATTGTAACCTCTTGCTATACTATCATAATATTCTTTAGTTGTTTTTACCGGCATAATTGACTATCATTAATTAAGTTTAAAAGATTAACTATAGTTTACTGTCCACATTTGCGTGCGTAGTTCAGTGGCAGGATGCAAGCTTCCCAAGCTTGAGACCCGGGTTCAACTCCCGGCGTACGCATAAGCGGACGACGGACCAGCAACGAAGTTGCGCTGCCCGGCGCGCGCATATCCATTTATCTTGTAACTTCCATTTTTTTAACAGCTTCGTACAGTTTCTTAGCTTTTCCAGTTTCAAAGTGCATTCTAACTGGTTCAAGCAATTTGTCTATGTATTCTGCAACAGAATTCTTCAAATCCATAGGATGCAGTTTTCCAGCGATGAATAAATCGCGAAGCTCTCCGTAACTCTTTACTTTCAAATCACCGCCGTATTTTGCAGGCCTTTTTATCGCTATTGAGCTGAATTTCTCAAACACTATAAATCTTGCATACTCCAGAATTGGGTTGTCTTCTTCCTTGCCTTCCGGACAATATGCATTCTTGAATTTTCTGAATATTTCTTCGCGCGAGTCTGTCATGAATATTGCAGTATCAGGTTTTGATTTGGACATTTTCATTGCTATCTTTCTGTCTACACCTTCTAAGTTCGTTTCCTGGAATTGAAGGCCTAAAAGCATGTGGTGATGCACAGCAATAGGTGGCTTAAGCCCTAATTTTGGAAATACATCCCGCGCCAACATATTGACTTTTCTTTGGTCCATGCCGAGCTGTGCTATGTCAACGTCTAAATGATGTATGTCTGCTGCCTGCATCAACGGGTACAAAATCTGCGCGCTTGGGTTGTGCACACTTTCTTCCCGCCCCATAATTTGTCCGCAACGGAGAACTCTTTGAACTGTTGCATTCATTGACAATTTTAGCACAGTTTCCCAGTATTCCGGATGCTTTTTAACAAATTCAGAGGTCCAGATGAATTCAACATTTTTCATGTCCATACCGCAGGCTTTCCAGACTTCAATAAAATATTCGCCAACTGTCTTTATTTTTTCCAAATCTCCGCCCATTTTGTTGTTAAGCATGGCGAACCAATCTGCAACGTAGAATTTGAATTTCACGCCGATAGAAGTCAGTTTGTTTACAGTAATTGTGCGCATCAAACCTTGTGCAATGTGTATCTGCCCAGAAGGCTCAAAACCGTCGTAGGCGACAGGATTTTTCTTTTTAACAAGAAGCTCTCTTAATTCCTCTTCTGTTACTATCTCTTCTGCGAAACTTTTTACAATCTCTATCTTTTTGTTTATATCCATTATTTTGTATAGAACAACGCAGAACTTAATAAACTTTTTAAAAATAGAGGATTAATGGAATTGTACTATCTCAAGTATTTAATATTAAAGAATACAAGGGTGATTAGATATGAGTAACGATAATGCATTAGTAGTTTTTCAGGACAAAAAGATTCGTAGAATCTGGCATGAGAATGAATGGTGGTTCTCTGTTGTAGACGTAGTTGAAGTTCTAACTGATAGTCCTAGCCCTAGACAGTATTGGGGCGTATTAAAAGGAAGAGAAAATCAGTTGTTAACATTTTGTGTACAACTGAAATTACTCTCTGCTGATGGTAAATACTACGTTACAGATTGTGCAAATACAAAGAATATGTTCCGTATAATTCAGTCCATTCCATCGCCAAAAGCTGAACCGTTCAAGCAGTGGCTTGCCCAAGTAGGCTACGAACGGGTTGAAGAGATACAGAATCCAGAGCTTGCTCAAGTAAGAATGAAAGAGCTTTACAAGGCAAAAGGCTATTCTGACGATTGGATTGAGAAAAGAATTAGAGGCATAGCTGTCAGACAAGAGCTTACAGATGAATGGAATAAAAGAGGTGTTAGGGAAGATAAAGAGTATGCAATTCTAACCAATGAAATAAGCAAAGCCACTTTTGGCAAGACTATTGATGAATATAAAAAATTCAAAGGTTTGGAGCGAGAAAATCTTCGTGACCACATGAATAATTTGGAGTTAATATTTACTATGCTTGGAGAAGCATCAACTGCAGAAATTGAACGGGTAAAAGATCCTAACACCTTCAGCGAGCACAAAAAGGTTTCAAGAGAAGGGGGGGATGTAGCTAAAAAAGCAAGATTTGAATTAGAGGCCAAAACAAAGAAATCCGTTGTAACTAAAGAGAATTATTTAGAAGCACCTGAAAAAGAAAAACGAAAAAGACTGAATGCAGAACTTAATAAGCTTTTTAAATAGCCCTAACGTCTAAAATATGTAAGGTTCGTAAAGACCGGAATCGTTACCCGGCGTAAAGTTCTACGTGTTTTAGCTAAGAAAAGGTTAAAAAGCAATTAGAAGTAGAAAATGAGAGAAAATGGGACATAGAATAAGCAGAAAGAGAAGGCCAAGAAGAGGAAGTATGCAGTTCTGGCCAAGAACGCGCAGTCATAGAACTCACGCTAGAGTCAGAAATTATCCATATTCAAAAGAGAATATACCATTACTTTTTGCAGGCTACAAAGCTGGCATGACTCACGCTATAATTAAGGATATACAGAAAGGTTCGCCAACATTTGGGCAGGAAATCTTTATTCCAGTCACAATTATTGAATGTCCACCTATGAAAATTCTCGGCGTCCGCTTCTACTCTTCTAAAAAACTTATTTCTGATTTTATATTCAAAACCAATGAAAAATCGCTTAAAATGGCTATAAATATCCCAAAGAAAGACAAAAACTTTGATGAGTTCCTAAAACAAAATGAGGGAAAATTTGACGATTTAAAAATTCTTTTCTATACACAACCTAAGCTGATAGGCTTCAAAAGAAAACCGCAGTTAATAGAGACAGCGCTTGGAGGCAATTTTGAACAGAAGCTGGCGTATGTGAAAGAGAATTTAGACAAAGAAATTAAAATATCAAATATATTCAAGGAAAAGGAGTTTGTTGATATATGCTCTATAACAAAAGGAAAGGGTTTCCAAGGCTCTGTAAAAAGATTTGGTTTGAAGCTTCTTCCAGGAAAAGGAGCTAAGAACAGAAGAAAAGCTGGAACTCTTGGTTCATGGCATCCTGCAAAAACGCAACACACTGTACCGCAACATGGTCAGCTTGGATACTTTACAAGAGTGGAATATAATAAACAGATAATAAAGATGGGAAATGGATTTACTTTGAAAGGCGGTATAAAGCACTATGGAAATGTGAAAAATGATTATATATTATTGAAAGGATCTGTTGCAGGAAGCACTAATAGACTTATAAAAATAAGAAAGGCTATAAGAAAAATTTCAATGGATAAGTCTATAGAACTAGTTGAAGTATCAGTGGGGAATAAGCAATGATAGAAAGGTTCATTTACAAAGACGGCAAAAAGACGGCACAGAAGATAAAACTGCCAGAACAGTTTAGCGAGAGATTTAGGGCAGAGTTAATTAAGAGAGCAGTTCTTGCAGCGCAAAGTGTTCTTTATCAGATTCATGGAACAAACGTGATAGCAGGTTTAAGAAAGTCTACTTACATGTCCAAAAGAAGAAGACACTTTAAAAGCACTTATGGTTCTGGACGTTCAAGAGCGCCAAGAAAAGTTATGTGGAGGCAGGGTAGAAGCTTCGGATTCGTAGGAGGTTCAGCGCCTCAAACAAGAGGAGGAAGACAAACTCATCCGCCAGAAATAGGAAAAATAATTGTGAAAAAGATGAACAAGAAAGAGCATCTTTTGGCGTTAAGAAGCGCGTTGTCAGCAACGACAGTGTTAGATATTGTGAAGAGCAGGGGGCATTTGGTGACTGGTGAAGTGCCATTCATAGTCGAAGATTCAATTGAATCATTATCAAAGGTGAAAGATGTTGTTTCATTGCTTAACGACTTGGGACTTTCAAAAGAACTTTAAAGAATAGCAGTCAGAAAAATTAGGGCTAAGAGAAAATACAAGATAAAAGTTGGACCATTATTTGTTGTTTCAAAGTATAGCCCTATCATACGCGCAGTAAAGAACATGAACGGCATTGATGTTGTTACAGTATCTCGATTAAACGCAGAGTTGCTCGCGCCCGGAACACATCCTGGAAGATTGTGCATATTTACAAAGAGCGCTATAGAGAAGATTGAAAAAGAAAATTTGTTTGCTGGTGAAAATAAGTGATAGACGCTTTGACTATAATCCGGCATCCTGTATCAACAGAAAAGGCGGTTAGGCTAATGGAGACCCAGAACACTCTTATTTTTGTAGTAGCTTCAAATGTCAATAAGAATGAAATAGCACAAGCTGTGGAGTCTGTATTCAAAGAAAAAGTAGATAAGGTTCGAATTGTAAACTACGAAAACATAAAAAAAGCGTATGTGAAGCTTAGTTCAGCATCAAACGCAATGGATGTGGCAACTGAGTTGGGGATGATTTAAATGCCAAGAAGAACAAAAGTAAAAAGGAGAGGAGCAGCAAGGCCGAAGTATACTAGCAAGGGCCATAGATTTTTTGCAGACACTTCTTACAGAGACATTTCAAAGAGTGATGTTTTATTTGGAAAAATCGTTGATATAGTTGATGACCGCGGCAGAAGCGCGCCTTTAATCATTGTGAAATATGATGATGGAAAAATTGTGCATCTACCTGCACCTGAAGGAGTGAATGAAGGACAGGTAATAGCTGAAGGGCCTTCTGCTCCTGTAAGTACTGGAAATATTCTCCCATTGGGATCTTTGCCAGAGGGGTCAGTTGTAAGTAATGTTGAGAGAAAGCCCGGAGATAGGGGTAGCATGGTACGCGCTTCTGGAAGCTCTGCAAGAATAGTTGCACGCGAACAGGATAAAGTAGCACTTATGTTGCCAAGCGGGAATATAGTAAGACTTGATCCAAGATGCAGAGCAACAGTTGGGAAAGTTGCGGGCGCTGGAAGAAGAGACAAACCTTTGATAAAAGCGGGTACAAGCTTTTACAAAAACAGAGTTCGTTCAAAATTATGGCCTGTGTCAAGCGCTACTTCTATGAACGCATTTGACCATCCACTGGGTGGAGGACGCGGCAGACATAGAAAACAATATATTACTGGAAGGAAGAGTCCGCGCGGCGGCCGTGTTGGAACTATAGCTCCGCGCAGAACTGGTTGGAGGAGAAGAAAGTAAATGGCAAAAGAATTTCTTTACCGTGTCACGAAGTCGGTAGAGTTGAAGCAGAGGGATAGAAAAGAATTTGCAAAATATGTAGATGCCAGAAAAAGAAGAACTTTATTGAAAGGGTATAAAGGAGCGGAAAGAAAAACCATGGATGTAATTAATGAAGTTATACAATCCGGGCAAAAAAAAGTAGTCAAGACTCACTCGCGTTCAATTGTTATCCTGCCAAAAATGGTAGGAATGGAAATTGGTGTTTATAATGGAAAGGAATTCAAGAAAGTTGTAATAACAGAAGATATGATGGGCCATTATCTAGGTGAATTCTCGCTTACAAGAGGTCTTGTACAACATGGTGTGCCAGGAGTAGGCGCATCCAGAAGCTCCAAGTTTATACCAATTAAGTAAGGTGAAAAAATGAAAGAAGCAAAATCTCAAAACTTGAACATGTCAGCGAGTTTCAAGCATTTGGTAGAAATAGGCAAGAATGTGAAAGGAAAGAAGCTGGCGTATGCAATGAGCTTACTTAAAGATGTAGCAGAAATGAAGAGAGCAATAAAATATTATAGACATAGGAGGGATATCGCTCATCAGAAAGGCGGGCTTAGCACAGGAGGCTATCCTACTAAGGCTGCAAAGGAAACTTATGCTGTGTTGAACAATGCTTTAGCTAATGCCATAAGCAATGGATTGGACGCTGATAAATTGTACATTCATACATTCATTACCCATAGAATTGTTTCAAGGGAGAGAACAAGAAGAAAGGTGAGGAAAGTTACTGGTGTCAGTGTTGTGCTAAAAGAGGATGAAAAGAAAGAGGATGAAAAGAAATGATAGAAAAGAAATTCATTGATACAAAGATGAAAGAGTTTAGAATAAAGGAATGGATTTCAGAAGCTTTAAGCGAGATAGAACATTCCAAAAGAGAAATAATTCAAACGCCTTTAGGCGTGAAAATAGTTATACATACAAGCAAACCAGGACTGCTGGTTGGGCGCGGCGGCTCTACTATACAAAACCTTACTGCTCAATTAAAAGAAAAATTTGAGCTTGAATTCCCGCAAATAGAAGTTGTTGAGATTACCGAACCTGCTCTTGACCCGCAGATAGTTTCAGAAAGAGTAGTTGCGCAACTTGCAAGATTAGGTGTGTCAAAATTCAAGGCGATAGCTCACAGTTCAATAGAGGAAAGTATGACTGCAGGGGCGCAGGGAATAGAAATAAAAATGGCTGGTCGTATCCCAGGTTCCAGAGCTAGATATTGGAAATTTTCGAAAGGCTATGTTCCTAAATCCGGACAGCCAAGGATAGATGCTGTCAGCTATGGATTTTCTACTGCAAAACTCAAAATAGGTTCTGTTGGCGTTACTATTAGACTATTGAAGCCCGGGGTTAAAATGCCAGATGACGTTTCAATACGAGAAATAGTTGTTGCTCCAGTTGAGCAGAGCAGTGTGAGCGAAATCAAGAAGTTGCCAGCTGTTGAGGAGAAAAAG
>CAYMQE010000026.1:0-1109 GCA_964392695.1 Candidatus Woesearchaeota archaeon
TTCCGCTATATAATCTGCTTTACGTTCAAGTGGGTCTATTCATCGCAGGCCTTATCTTATTTATATACCTAAGGTTCTACACTAAAAAAATAGGATATAAAAAAGATTAAACCTCTTCGTCTTTTGGAAGTTTTTCATCCAGCAAAACTTCGTCTAGGTAATGTCCTTTTAGTACAGGGCATTTTGTTCTATGTTGCATGAACCATGCATTCATGCCATTCTCCCATGCATTCAACAAGTCTGTCAAGTCTTGTCTTATCAGGGCTGGTGCTTTAGAAAGATATTTCGGCTTGGCAAATTCAGAAAAGCCAAAATCTATAATATCCTTTATTTTAATTATCTTCTCCAATTCAATCAAATAAAGTCCGCATGGATATTTTTTTGTTTCCAATTCAAAATAGGCGCTACAGCTGTTTTCCATGCTAAATTATAGGAAAATGTAAGATTTAACTTTGCTTATTTAGTGGCTGTTCGTAAAATCCTTCTTTTTCACTGTAGGACATTAAAATGTCTTTTCCATCTTCATCTATAGTTTCCAAGAAAACGGTCTGCCCCCACACTCTGTGAATAGCCTTTAAAACATCTCTTGCGTACTCCGGCTCCAGCGTCAACTGGCGCGGCTCCAGGTTAAGATTAAGAGGGATGCTTATGTCATGAACTAGATATAATCCTCCTTTATCCTCATAGTTGCTGGCTCCTTTTTTAATAAATATTCTCGGGATGGTCAAGTTGAATGATTTGAATAAAAGGGCGTTTTTTATATCTTCATACTCTCTGCTTATTATACTAGTGTCTGGTATTAGAGTCCAATGCGACGTAACGTTTTCCTCGTAAGTTAGGAATCTTCTGCCGTATTTGTAGAAAAATTCCGTGTCAAAACATGAATCAATAAAACTAAAATCATTGCAACTGGCGGCTAAGGTCAACACCTGTTCCATACCTTTATCGAAATCTAATTCTGTCAGGTTGGGGTTTATTCGTTCATGAACTTTTAATTCATTATCATAATTAAATCCATATCTCCCCCTTCCGAATTTGTCAAGCAGGTTTATGAAAAGGTCAAGCCCAAGCCCGTATTTATAGGCATGCCATATCAGACTGCTACAATA
>CAYMQE010000026.1:1119-9848 GCA_964392695.1 Candidatus Woesearchaeota archaeon
CGTAGGGATTTATTTCTTCTCTATGGTGCATTAGACCCCTTGTTCTATGAGCGAGCCATTGAAATGTTTCATCCATTGGAAGATTGTTCATGACAGCGTAGGAGTAGTCAATTAGTGCGGCGAATCCTTCATGAATTATATGGCACTGTCCTTTGCCATATAAAAATTTGTTATTCTCTTCAACTATTGATAATACTTCTCTTTGCCAGGTTGGTATATTGCAATTTTTAATTAAAAAATTTAGAATGTCATAATCATCGTAAGGAGGTACCTCCGTGTCATCATATCTTTCATTTAATCTTTTAATGATATCATATCGTATCTCCTCAGGGCGCATTAAAATCTTTTCTAATTCACTTTTTTTCGTTTCAGATTTCTCACTTTCAAGTTCTGTTTCTGTTTTTCCTTGTATATCAATTAAATTTCCCAGAATCTGTGCTATGTCCATAAAATCTTCCAATTCCACTTCACCGACCAAATCTTCTATTTCACTATACCTTTTTTTGTGTTCAAACATCATTCCATGCGGAGATTCGGGTGCAAATTTTTTCTGATAAAAATTGTTGTGGAAGATATGAGCATGGCCGTAAACATGAGCCATAACTAATTTTATGTCTGTCAAAGTGTTGCCTTTATAAATATAGGCCTCAACTGGTTCTCTATCTTTATCTTTCCATACACCGCTCGGAACGACTATTTCATATACCTTCCAATTGCCTAAATCATGGCCAAGTTTTTGTATTTCGTAGTCTTGACCTAAACTCCAGTGCTCCATCTGATTTATCCAACCACCGCCGGCAACTATCTGAGCTCGTTCATCGTCAGTCACTAGATAGAAATTAATATCTTCATAGCTAAGCTTAAATTTATCTCTGACAAAATCGCTTATTTCTCTGGCTATTCTTGTGTATTCATCATGAACCGCTCCATTATAAAAAACGTTTATTAATGGGGCTTCACGTGTCATTTGCTTTTGCCGAAGAATGCTTTCATCGCATTCCATGGGCCCTCCGCAGTGTTATTTGCTCTATACATCCTTAATTTGCTTCCTCCAATATCTTGGAATTGATCTGTAAGTAAAGCGCCAAAATGGGAGTAATTTTTTGAATTACTCCAGAAATTCATTTCATAATAGCAGAACCTTGTTATATCATTCATTAGATATTCAGAAAGAAAATTGATGCTTACTTGATGGTTAAAATCTTCTCCATCTGTCATTTGGAGCACATAAACGTCAGTTGTTTTAGGATCAACTTTTTTTCTAATGTTGCTTTTACTTGGGTATTCCTCGCCTTCAAATATCTTTTGAATAATTGCATATGCTGATGTAAAATCCGTTCCGCCTCCGCTTTGTAATTTGTAATAGTCCTCCTCTGTTTCCTCCCACGCTTGGGCGTTATGAGCTATATATACCACTTCAACCTTGTTGTAAGATTCTTTAATCCACATGTCAACCAGCAATGAAATTTCGTAGCTTAGTCTGAGTTCCCTATCGCTGATGCTTCCTGACACGTCTCTGACGAAGAAGATTACGGCATTTTTCTCTTTTTTCTCCCTAATATCTGGGAAGCGATACCTTAAATCGTCTTTATCAATTTTAATTTTGAATTTAAATTTACTGCTTTTGTACATTTGTTCAAAAAGATCTAAATCAGCGTTAAGAACTTTTATTTCCTTTTCATTGGCTAATTCAACCAAATTTTGCGCTCTGCGCGGTGAGTAGTATGACAATGCTTCTAATTCCAAGCCATATTTTTTCATCTCGCTAACTGCCATCAAAGCATTTTTATTTTTAGTCACAAAGTCTATGTGTTGCCGTTCTATCATGGCATCAAGTGTATCATCAAAACTAAAAAGAGATTCTAGTCCGAATTTGCTTAATGCAGGATATATATATTCCTTTTTTGTAATAGTCTTAGCTGGTTTAATAAGTTCAAGTTCTAATTCACTTTTCATCCAATTTATCAATTCGTCTCTATTTATGTTGGCGTAGATAGCATCAACAGCTTCATTTCCTGCATTTTTATTATCGCCTTCATCAGTAGGAAAAAGAGGATCTCCTGGTTCTCCAGGACCAGAGCCTACACCAGGAAGGCTTCCCTGCCCCTTTTTTCTTGGTCCATACCTGATGCTTGGAAGATCAACTACTGGGATTTTTACGGTTATTGGTTTGCCATCTTTTATTTTTTTTAAATCATGATACTTAAGTTTACCGAAAACCTTTTTCTTGGCGTTATCAACTCTTTTTTTGTATTTTCTCTTAGCATTGCCTATTACATCAGTCATAATTTATCACTTTAAATCTCTTGCAAATAATTTTAAAACAGAATTCGCGCAGTTAAAGCAATATCCACCTTTGTCGCTTGAGTCCGCCAGATGCATCTTTAATTTTTTTACTCTTTCCTCATCGTTTTTTGATATTGCGCCGTCTGTCAATATATTCTCCCATGTAACATACTCCTCTAAACTGCCTTTATTGCTGATAAGCTGTGAGTCTTTTAGTATTATATCAAGAAAAGTAAAAGGTAGTCCGCCTTCGTTGGCATCTTCTCTAGAGAAAGATTTTTCATTATATTCATCTAATAAGTCGTTTATATCCAGCTCAAAATCTTTTCTTTTTCCTTTATCAATTCCAAGCTTAGAAGATAATTCTTCCAGATGCGATTCTATGCTCATCTTATCCCCTTCCACTTTTACCGCTCTGGTAGTGTCTCTGAGCTTTTGGTCCGAATAAAATTCATTAAATAGATTTTCAATTTCTGAAATACTTCCACCATTAATTATTGCCAAATAAGCGTAATTGACATCTCTTCTTACTATATCATAAATTAAGTGCCTTATATGTGTTCTAGTCTCCCTATAATCACCATCTTCATATAACTCCTTTTCATCATAGTCGAATTCATCATATTGATAGTCCATTTTATTCATCAACTTTATTACATCTTCTAAGGTAAAACATTTTTTCGTGCTTTTATTTGAGTTGCTGGCGTAGTCCATGAAAGAGTTGATAAAACTGCTGTTAGATACCCCCTTTACCCAGCCATCAATTGGCGGATTTTCTGAAGAAAAATTTAATCTATCCATAATCATTTCATACTCTTCCTTTTTTAATTTTTTATAATTCTCATATCTATCATAAGCTTCTAGTAGCTCCTCAATATTCCCATCCCTCCCATCTAAATCTATACGCGTTCCTACGCAGAATTTTGCTAAAAGGTTGAAAACTACTTTTGGAATGCAGGAATATCCCACGCCGCCTGCCAGGTCTATACCCTTTTTTATTATTTTGCTTTCTTCAGAATGAGAAAGATTTCTTCTTACATAGACTGGAAGCAGCCTGTCCACTAATTGAGGACTTTCCTTTTTAAACATTTCCAGTACATCTTCGTTGCCATAGATAATTGTAAACATATCCGGCTTGAAGTAAGTGCCGTCATTAATAGGAATTACGTTGTCCCTCAAGCTCAACAGGAATTTATAGTTAGTTGGAGGGATGTTTTCCCATTCAAGATTGTCTATATTAATATGTAATATTCCTCTGTTGGCATTTTTAATAATCTTTGTTAGATTAAGAGGCAAAGTGCGGTCGGATAAATCAACTATAGAACTTTTTGGGCCTATCCTCATTATTTCAACACCTTTGCTTAATAACTTCTCAAAGGTCTGTTCTTCGCCCTTTGGTGGAAATGTATCTTCCGGATGCGTCGCAATTTCATCAGTTACTTTTCTGTAATTTTCTACGCAGGAAAAACAAAGTTCTCCTTTGCTGTATCTAGCGTATTTTTCTCTAATATAGTCCGGCGCTAATGTTTTGAGTGAAGTAAAAAGGTTGATAGGGCTTTCATCAAAAGAGCAGTTAATACTCTCATTTTCTGTTTTAAATCTAAAAGCGTAGCATGGATTCTCAAGAAAATCACTCATTAAACCGCGCTCCAAGGCCTCGCCAATTACAGTTTTTCCGCTTCCTGTAGGTCCGCACAGCAGAATTATTCCAGCTTTATTTGTTTTATATATTGCAGCAGAGGTGTTTACTTCATTTACTAAATCATTAAGTACATCAGAAAGTCCTCTTACACCCTGTTTTTTAAAGAAGGGATATTCCTTTAACACACCGCGATCAATAGCATCTTTAGAGACTATTCTGCTAATCCTTGAAACAGTAGATTCTAATTTACTATGCTGGCTGCTGAAATGATTTGGTTGTTCTTCCCCAATGCTACTTAAAAATTCCTCTAGGGAAATAGGTTTATAAAGATCGAAGAATACTTTGTAATTTTCTTCTGGAGTAATCATGGACAATAATTATTTTTTACCTGCTCTATTTTTGGATGCTGCTGCTATGGCAACACCTGCACAGGACTTGCAATAATCTTTTTTCAACAGCGTATCAATTAACTTAATATTAGAATCACTGTATGCCAGGGCGACGTCATCAACCAGGTTCGGTAGAATAAAATGTGCGGTATAATCTGAAATGACGTCTCTGAATTGACTGTTTTTTTCTATCAAATCTTTAGCAAGTAATTTTATATCTGATTTAAAGTCTCCTAATCTATGTGTAATATTAGCTGCTATACTTTCTCTAAATACCTTTGGGTTCTTTATATCGCCCAGTTTCTCAATACTATTTAAAAAACTGTCGTCAATGTTTTGCTCTTTTGTGTCTATTGTCACTTTTTTTATATTTCTGACACTTGCATGCGACATAGCTAAATATTTGACAGCAAGCGTCAACATTTTTTCTTCTCCAAGCAATGCCATTTGTACATCGCGCGAGAGCCTCTTCTCATATAAGCCAACTACTTTGTCCAACTCGTTACTGCATCTTTTTCTGCAATCATCAGTTATGCCGTCAAGTGTGTTGATTGTATCTTGTAAGATAGAGCTTAATGTCAGCATAGAGTAGCAACCTTTTGGATAGTTTTGGTCGCGTAATTTTTCGAATATTTCTTTGTTTAGTTTATTAAGATTCAGCTCCAAAATACTAGGCAAATTTTGGAAAAATCTGAAAGGCAGGCCGTCCATACCTTCCCTTAACTGAGATGATGGTTTTGAATGCGCTTCTCTTTTTAGTTCATTTAATATCTCAATAAGAGAGTATTCGACTCCTTGTGAAATCTCGCCGTTGTAAATCGCTGCCTTTTGCTGAAGTGTTAATTTTGCATCCGACTTTGTTTCTTCTAAAGTTGCTAGCACTCCTAAAGTTGAGAGTAATATTTCAACGAAGTACGGCTGCACGTGGATATCGCCTATCTCCCTCCTTTTGTTGAAAATTCTTTTATTTAATGCCATTGCATAGTCATCAATTACAAGCGGATAACCTACGGGTATTATCCTTGCTCTTGACAGAAGATAATTTCCAAGTGTTGGCAAACCCTTCATTTTTTCAAATTCTTCTATGTTGCTGGTTCCCATTATAACCATATCAATGCTGACTTTGTAAACTTTGTTGATTACTAAGCTTCTATTTTGGATTAAATCCAGTATTTCATTCAGAAGTTGTTCTCCACCCTTATACATTTCAGAGAAATTGGCTATACCTCCTTGAGCGCAGGGCCCATCTATATTCCCGGCCATACCAAACTCAATTGTAAGAGGATTATTTTTATTTACAAATACTCCAAGTCTATCATGGTTTGTCTTTCCGCCGAAAATTTCTGCTGCATCATATGCCTTTTCGTCAGTTGGCCTAAACTCGAAGATGGTCATGTCCTCTACAGGGTTTAAGTTGATTACTCGTATCCTTTTTGATAATTCTTTTTCATCAACACCTGCATCCCTTAGCAGACTGTTTACTTTTTTGCAATGTGCGCAAATGGGAGATTTAACGCTAATCTCCTGCCATGCCGGTCTGTCTTTGTTTACATCATTTAATAATCCCTCCAGATTTTTTTTATCAATGAACTTTAAAGGCATATCATTGGCAGGGCATTTCATTTTTTTATAGTCCCCAAATATATGTCCAAAATCTTCTAAATCGTATTCTACAGTATACCTTGTCCCCTGCGGAAAGGTTCTGTAAGCTAATAGTGTATCTGCTATTAATTTAATAAAGTTGGTCTTTGCAGAGCTTGGCGGTCCATACAGAAGCAGAAAGCGTGATTTTTCGTCGTTGTCTTCGCAGGCATTTTTCAAATATGTCATTAACTTTTCTGCAGCGTCTTCCTGCCCATAAACTGCTCCACCCGACTCTCTGTCAGTTCCATCTACCTTATAGTCAAGCCAGTTCCACCTGTCATCTTGCCATTCTTTTGGAGACTCGGATTTACCAAACATTCTTAGAGCAGCGTACAAACTTTGATATGCGTCAAAACCAATTGACGGTATTTCTTTAAATTTGTCTACAAATTCTTCAAGCGACAAATTTTCTTTTTTAAAACTAAAAGAGTCTATGTCTACTCTCTCGTCTGGACCCAAATAAACAATTTCGTCGCTGGTATATTTGTCCATTCAATTCCATATATTAAGGATTGGTGTTATATATAAATATTTACGTTGTCAAATCTTTTTTAACAGCTTTTAGAGTCAGAATCAATAATTCTTTTTTAATTTCTTTTTCATCATTGATAGTGGAGAATACATTTTCAAATTTGTCAGCTAGTTCGTATCTGTTTATCCCTCGCAGCCACTTTATAATATCTTTATCTATTGAAGAAATGTTGTCTATCCTCATTATAACTCTGGCAAAGTCCTCTATATCCATCATTTTTTCGCCGTTTATCTTTATTGCATTTACCTCTCTTATTATAGAGAGCAATTCTTCTGTGTCCGATGATGCGAAAATTTTGCACTTGCCCATATTTAGAATAACATCTTCATTCTCCCGCTTTAACGGGAGTTTATTGCTCCGCGCGAATGAAATAAGATCCTGCGGAGTTAGCTTGATTATCTTTGAGTAAGTGTCAGCCCACAGAATTTTTTTTACACCGCTTTTCTTTATCCTATTGAGTGTATCTGCAACAGTTTTTGCATTATCGCTTACAACTTTGGACCTGCTTATGAAACCATTTATATCTATGTATTCCTCTACTTTCAGATCGCCGTATACAGCTTGCTTTATCTCCTCTATTCTCATATTCTCAATTTGCTTCTTATCCCTTCTATAATACCTGCGTTGTAGTCTTCATTTATCATTTCTGCTGCAAGCTTCTTGAATGCTATTGCGCTCTTTGAATGTGATTTATAATGCGTGACTGGCACGCGGGATTCTATACTTCTTGCTACGTTTTTGTCCTCGGGTATCAATGATATAATAGGGACGTTGCATATTTTATATATTTCAGAAAGCGATAGCGAAGAGTCTTTCTTGAATCTGTTTACAACAAGTCCAAGTATATGTATATTATACTCTTTAGCTAATTTAATCATTTTTAGCGCCTCTATTACCGCAGGCAAGTCCGGGTTGGTTACTATTATAGCCTCTTTGCAACATTTAAGACTCCATAGCGTCTCTGGCCCTATGCTTGGCGCTGTGTCAAGCAGAACAATATCCGCCTTTTTTGACACTTTATCTATTATGCTTGGCAGGCGTGAATGGTCTACAAAAGAGTCTGACAGCCTCAAGCTGGCAGGTATTACCATCATTTTTGAGCCGTGCGTCTCTATAACATCCTCTACATTTGCTTCGCCTTTCAATACAGAGTTTATGGTCAATGGGCTGAAATGCATTCCAAGATGCAATGATAAACAGGAGGAAGAAGTATTCGTGTCAACTATAGCTACACTTTTATTGAAGTTGTACGAAAGAGTAGCTCCAAGATTAACTGTTGTAGTTGTTTTGCCAACTCCTCCCTTTCCGGAGAATATTCCTATTACTCGCGACATGCAATATTCACAATTGACTTTAATTAATAAAGGTTGTGAATAGAAATAGTTAAATTGTATCTGTGTTGTCAAATAGATATGAGCGATGTGCCCAGACCAGGTGGTGTTTCAAAACAGAAAATACTGGAGCTTAGTAAATCTTCTAAAGAACTTCTAAATGAAGTTGATGATGCTGGAAAAGATTTAACTCTATTAATCAAAGAAATTACTGAATTATCCACCCTTTTGGAGCAAAGTAAGACTATAATTAAGGATATGCAGAATCAAATAAATGCTAATCCAAGTCTTTCGCATTCTTTAACAACATATGAAGAATTACTAAAAAATTTAAAAAGTGCAATCCAAAGAAAAACTAAGTTAGTTGTAGATACTTTTGGAGAATCTCTAAAAGCGGAAGAGCATGTTAAAGAAGATATAGGTAATGTATTGGGCAAGCTGAAGAATATATAAAAATTAACTAAACTTTAACAAATCTTTTCAATTCATTTTTAATTACTATATCCCCTTCTTGTAATATATCTGTTTGTATCTCTTCACTTGAAAATCTTTTACATAGGTGGCTTTTAAGCTCTAAATATTTGTCTTGTAAAGTATTAAGCAATGTTTGGGCTTCTGCAGGAACGTTATAGTTATTATTTATTAGATGTGAATTTATCTCTTGTAAGTCATTAATGCATTCAATAGTTCCTTTCATTAACTCACTTAAATTCTTTGGAAGATAGAGTATTGTCCCAATGTCTCTTTCATGGTTTACATTTATTACATAGCCTTGTATTTCTTCCATAACTTAGTGTTCTTTAGCGCTATTTTTAAAGCTATCTAATAAACGCCAAGGACGAGATTCGAACTCGTGCCTCCTTAGGGGAGACGGACTCTCAAGGCCCGCGCATTAGACCACTCTG
>CAYMQE010000027.1:0-5835 GCA_964392695.1 Candidatus Woesearchaeota archaeon
CAGCAGCTATACCCATAGGGCCTTTTCCGCTGGTTATCTCTTTCTCAATTGATGTCTTGAGTATCTCAACTGCTTTTGATGTTGTCTCTGGCTTAAGATCAAGCTCTGATGAGAACCTGAAGACGTAATCCAGCGGGTTTGTTGGCAGTATTCTTACGCTAAGCTGTCTGCAGATAAATCTGTAAGTCTTTCCGATTTCCTTTTTGTCAAGCCCGAAAGCAGCAGAAATTTCTTCTAGAGTTCTAGGAACTTCATGTGTTCTGCATGAGGCGTATAGCGCGCCTGCCACAACGGATTCCATTGAACGGCCTCTTACAAGCCCTCTTTCTGCAGCCATGCGGTAAATTCTTGCTGCCTCTTCTTCAGCAATCTTCGGTATTTTGAGGAAAGAACTGCTTCGTCTTAATTCTGTAAGCGCGAATTTAAGATTTCTTTCAATTGCAGTGCTTATTCTATTCTGCCATTTTTTCATGCGAATGAAGTTTCTTCTTTCGCTGGCGCTTAATTTTGTCAGGTCGGTAGTTTTGCCTATGCGTGTTCCTGCGCCCTTATCATGCTTTGTAAATGTAAGTGGACTTCCAACTCTTCTTTTAGATTCTGTTTGCGAATGGTCAAATTCTCTCCATTCCTGCGTATAGTCTATAGTGTCTTCTTCAAGAACATATCCGCACTTTCGGCAGGTAAGTTCTCCATGTTTTCTGTCTGCGTACAGGTCTATTGAGCCACAATCAGGGCATTTTTGTTTTTCGCTCATTTTTCCTTCCGCTTCTTGCAACCCTATAAAGACTAAATATGTATGGGGCTACAATAAACTTTATATATTTACTATAAATTTCTTTAAATACTTTACTATTTACCGGCTTTGTTTAATAAGTTGATCATTATTTGAAAATTATAAGATTCCGGATTATTTATTGTAAAGACATGCTGGTTTTTACTTCGTTCCGCATTGACACTATCTTTTTGTTTGTATACAGTTCTACTAATTTATTCATTAATTTAGTGGTCCATTCCCCGCTGTATCTTTTATCCAAATAGTATACAGAACCTTCGAGGAAAAATGCTGCTATGTTATACATAGTCTCTGAGCTTATGTCATCCTCAACCAACATCTCATTTTTAACGTAACTAATAGCTGCGTTAACAAACTCATTATGTTTTTCTATTGGTGCATCTCTGCTCATGTTCTTACAGTACTCATTTATTATAGCTATAATTGGAGACGACGCTACTTTACTCATACCTTCTTTAATTAGATAAGTGGAATCCTTATTAGCCATTATAAGTCTTTCCAGCGAAAATGTAAGGATTTTATATGGGTTAAACCATAGATTATCATCATTAAGAGACGGTATTTTTTTAATTTCTGACTTTTCTTCCTCAACTTCCTGTTCCAACTGTACTATATCAATCTTGTTTCTTATTATCTCCTGTATATAACCCTCTTTTCTTAATTTTGCGCGGAAATTGGAAGCATAGTTAACCATTTTTAATATATCTATCTCGCTTTTATCATAAGTTAAATCAGCTTCCTTTAGTATTTCATCTATTAGTATTTCATTTGATTCTATGACAGCTAGCTCCCACTCTGATAGCTTTATTTTTCCGTCTTGCAGAATATCAGTTATATCGTCTTCCCATAAATGCGCTTTTATTTGAGTTATTTTTGCCGGAAGGTAGTCAAATGTCCTTTTTTCTATAATACACTTTAGATTTTCCTCTATTCCTTTGTTCATCTCTTCGTTCATTATCATTGGAACATGTCCATACATTATATTAATTAAGTATAGAATTACCATTTATAATACTATTTAGTAATACTTTTAAGTCAGATTTAGTTCTAATAATTAGAATTGCGAGCGTATACCGGAAGTTTTCCAACTATAGATAAAATAGATTATATTGATTTAGATAGACTAGGAGACTACGTCAAGCATTTTGATTATCAGACTATAATTTTTATGGGCGCCTTTGCAAATAAAGAGGTATATAATAAATTGGAAGATCTTGCTAGAAAAACCTTCCCACGCAACTACAACGTTCTAATACCAATAAGGCGCAAATATGATTTAGATTTGGAATCAAAAGTTGCACTTAATTTACTTAATAATACTAATCTAGAGAATTTCGTTTCTATAAGTCTTAGCTCCCTATCTATTTTAAAAGTTTTGCAAGATGTGCCTAAGCCACTGACTGGTGTTTTCCTCTCTCCTTGGGTAGGTTATAGTTCATTAAGCCAACTTAACAAAAGTAAAGTAGACATATACTCCTATCTACACGATTTAAAACTTAAAAAGAAGTATCGAGGAATCCCTATAGACGATTTAAAAAATTATCTATTAGACGATGGATTTGAACGCCTAAATCCTGGCATGCGAGAGCTAATTAAAAATGGCATATCCCATCATAATCTAACGGCTATACTGCAAGAAATTGATCCTATAATTGATTCTACTTATTCAACAGCTAATGTTGGATATTGGCATAAGAGTTATTATGCAGCGCACAATAGGCCATGCGGTTTATACATTAGGTATAAGTAAAAAAGAATGGATTAAAATCATAGGCAATTTGCTTAAGATAGAGATGTAATAGTTATTTTTTTGGGGTGTATTCTACTTTAACACCGTTTATAATACCCTCTTGACCGGGCGAGTTAGTTACTCGCGCAAAACCCCCTTCAACTTCTACAATAGCTCCTTTTGTTATGACATTCATACGCGCGTAGTGCCTAGAAGCAGGATTGTATTCTACTCTCTTTATGGTCTCTTTTTTTATTTTCCTTGTTTTTGAATCGAGTAAATTTATAGCAGTGCTGTGGAGCAGTCTTAATTTAAAGCGCCCTCCAAGTGTTCTTATCTTAGTCATCTTAACTTCTCCAACTTTTGTCATAGCCGGAGCTCTGCCTAAAAGCGCCTTTTTCTTATCTGACAACTTATTGTATCTACCGCCACTTGCTTTTCTATTGCTTCTAAACTGGTATCTTGCCATGCCTGTTGACGACATTTTGCTGCAATTTAAATGTTTTTATTTCGCTATTTTCCAGATTTTGATGTAGTTGTCTAGATAATTAGCGTAGGAGTATTTGATAAGTGCGATTTTATCTTCTAACATTGCTATTCTTAGAAGCGAATAACTGCTATCCTTTATGTTGTTTAGAATGTCAAGATACCCGCCGAGGGCGGATACTACATCATCTCTATTTGTATCAGCTACTTTTTCAATTTCATCTTTATTTGCTTTAATATTCTCTTCAATAAGTTTTTTGAAAGCTTCGCAGTAGTCAACAGCTCCCGTTAGTGTGGCGAGTACATCCGCCCTGTTGTTGTCTAGCCATTTTAAATTTTGCTTTATGACCTCTTTATTTTTTTTGAATGATTTCGTTGTATATAACTCCAAAAGCTTTTCAGCTAATGGTGACAAATCTGATTCAAGATCACTTATGACAGTTAGATAGTAATTAAGGTCTTTTTCTATAGTTGACTGCTAATTAGTGCGTAATTAAAAATATTGCTATTATTTATTTCACTTATCTCATCAGGCACAAAGCTTTTAAAGTTAAAAATGAGAGTTTCATTCAAAATGACAGACGAACTACAAAGGCCATTGGATACACTTAACGAAGCGAAAGAGAAAAAAGTTCTTGTTGAACTGAAAAATGGTATTCAGTTTATTGGCAACTTAAAAGCGTTTGATATACACATAAACGTTGTGCTTGAAGACGCGCAGGAATTGAAAGAAGGAAAGTTGCTGAGAAAGCTCGGGAAGATATTCATACGTGGCGATACAATAATAATGATTTCTCCATCTGAACAATAAAAGGTGACTTGCCATGAAAGGAGGTCCAAGCAAAGGAAAGCATGGAAAAGCTAGAGTGCATAGAGCATGCCCTCGTTGCGGAAGGATTTCTTTACACATAGCTAAAAAGGTATGCGCAGCTTGCGGATATGGGAATAGCAAAAGAATTAGAAATTATGCATTCCTAGAGAAGAGATATACCCGCGAAAGAAAGGCTAAAAGGTAAATTCTATAAATACGTCGCAAATAGACTTTTCTGTACGGGCTCTTAGCTCAGGGACAGAGCGCTTCCTTGGCATGGAAGAGGCCGCGGGTTTAAGTCCCGCAGAGTCCAGTTTGCAAGCGAGAGTACCCAAGTGGCCAAAGGGGTAGGGTTCAGGTCTCTATAGCTTAGTGCTTTCGCAGGTTCGAATCCTGCCTCTCGCATATGGATAACAAGTATTATCTAGTAGTGCAGGGATGCGAACTGAAAAATTGCAGTTCTATCCTGCATTTTTATCTGTATTTTGACAATCCATCAATGAATGATTTAGATGACGGCGCTTTAGAAGCTTATAAAACATACTTGAAGCTAGTGGAATGCGACCCTTCTATAACTGAAAAAGATATACATATTGATTTTCTTGATTTTTATGAAGATGGCGATCCTGTAATTGTGAAGCAAATAACTCTCGATGAATTTTTAGCGCCGATTATCTAAGTTGTGGTTACTCAAAGACCTGCACCATCTTTTCTTTGTAAACAAGCTCTCCGAATTTTCCAGTGAATCGTGTAGCTCTTATGCCTCTGTCGTCTATGTAGTGGTAGTTGCCTCCGCGAGGCTTTCCGAAAATTATATTGTGGTATTTGAAGCCGTGCTGCTTAAGCCAATTTTCTGTAATCTCTCTGAGAGATTCTGTGCGCGCTGTGAAAAATGTAATTACATTCCCTTCGTCATACCATTTATTTATATGCTCAAGTGCTCCTGGAATTTCAAGCGCGTTTTTCATTCTTTCTGTTTCTTCGTTAGGCACATCTTCGCAAACTACGCCGTCTATATCAATAATGAAGTTCTTTAAGTTGTCCGGCAGTCGCGGACTGCCTTTTTTTCCAGTTTCGTCTATATATTCATTAAGCATTTAATGCGCCGTCCGGGACTCGAACCCGGGTCACCAGCTTGGAAGGCTAGCATTCTACCACTGAACCAACAGCGCGTATATAGATTAGAATATGGAATGATTTTTAATCCTTTTTATCTCTTTTTGTACCGAAATACTTTACACCTTCGTTTATTAACGGATTAAGCAGTTGTTTCAGATTCATTCTTCCAAGATATACTTCTTCCTGATTATCATCCTCTCTCCAAAGAAGGAAATAGTCTATATTTGTGTATTTTTCTTTTGTGTAAAAAATATTTTCTTTTAAATCTTGCTTGAATCTATCCTGAATTTCTATTTCCGCCATTTGACGGATATATTCATCATACACATTGAAAATTACATTATATGTAACACGGTCATACTTTTTTCTGCCTTCCTCCTCAATTCTGGGCTTAATGACATAGAATATATCATAGTATGCTCCATCTTCTTCCTCATTATCCTCTTCACTACCTTCATAATCGTCTTCGTCGTCTGCATAAGTGTTCGTCATTTAAGTCTTCTTACTCCAATCTTTAATTTTTGATGCATTAGAGCAATCATCCTTTCTGCTTGTTTCTCGTATTCTTGGAGTTTTCTCCAGGCGATATTATTATTTGTGATACTTTTGTCAAAAAGGCGATCTTTCTCTTTTTTAATTTTTCTCATTAAGTCTTGAAGCGATAAGGACAATTTATAAGCATTTTTTATGTCATCCCTGCCGGGCGTAGGTTTCTTGAAAAGCCACATGTTATCTAACTAAGTAATTGCAGTTTATAACTTTTCGGAATAGCTCAGCGTTATCTTCTTTTTATCTCTGTTTCTAATTTTGATTTCGTATTTTTCCTTTTTTCTTTCTATTTTAATTGAATATGCTTTTCCACCGTCGAAACCTTTGCGCATATGAAATACAGGGAAT
>CAYMQE010000027.1:5845-6691 GCA_964392695.1 Candidatus Woesearchaeota archaeon
GTAACCTGCTATTATACTATGCATATATATTGGTGATTTTTCAACTATTTTTTGACCGTCTGTTGATTCATATTCTCTGCCTTTATAATCGTCTAAACGCTCTATCAGTTCTTCCATTGCAGAGTTATAATCTGTATATCTCTCCTTTTCATTGTAAACTGATAATACTAAACTAATTAAATCTGATTCTTCAAGTTCTTTCTTCATACCTCTTTATTAGGGAACAAAGTTTATAAAAATTTGTTTTATTATTCTACTTGTGGTTGAAAAAAAAAGATACGAGATTGTTTTTGAAAGAAGCAAATGCATAGGCGCTGGCACGTGTGTTGAAATTTATCCAAAGAATTGGAAGCTTTTAGACGATGGCAAGGCAAAGCCGGTAGTTCTTGAAATTGGCGAAAGCGAGTTCAAGCAGAATAAGGAGGCTGCAGACTCGTGTCCTGTGAATGCGATACATATAGTTGACAGAAAGACAGGCAAGCGATTAATATAATGAGAATTGTTTCCCTTGCGCCGGCTGTTACAGAAATTCTGTATGAGCTCGGCGTTGGCAAAGATATTGTCGGTGTAACGCGCTTCTGCGATTTTCCAAAGCAGGCAAAAAGAAAAGAAATCGTCGGCGGTTTTTTAGATGTGAATATTGACAAAGTAAAAGAGCTTTCACCTGACGTTGTTTTTACCTCTACTTTTCTGCAGGATGAAATTGCGCAGAGATTAGGCGCGAATGTTGTTCATACTAACCCTAAGACGCTAAATGGCGTTTATGATAGCATTGTGAAAATAGGCAACGCGGTAGACAAAGAAAAAAATGCCGAAGAAATAGTAGCAAGAATGAGAAGTGATTTT
>CAYMQE010000027.1:6701-7080 GCA_964392695.1 Candidatus Woesearchaeota archaeon
AATGCAGGCAAGGGCTTCGGCAAAGACTAAGATATACGTTGAAGAATGGCATCGCCCGCCGACAATAGCTGGAAATTGGGTGCCTGCCCTTGTGAAAATAGCGGGCGGAGCTAGTATAATAAAGGAAGGTGTAGTAAGTCATGAAGTAAATTACGAACAGATTAAGCGCTTAAATCCAAAAATTGTTCTATTAAGCTGGTGCGGATTTGGGGATTCGAAGAGCGTTCTTGAGCTATATGAACAGCGCGGTTGGAAATTGGGTGCAGAAGTGTATGTGATAAATGATTCCTTGTTAAACAGGCCTGGACCAAGATTAGTTGAAGGCGCAAGAGAAATTTTCAGATTGATTAATAAAGCCTGAAAAGATTCCAGTCAAAGG
>CAYMQE010000027.1:7090-9753 GCA_964392695.1 Candidatus Woesearchaeota archaeon
AAAGGAATAGCCATAAGATACCACTTGTGCAGCAGCTAGTGTCAGAAACACTTTATTGGTTTTTAATTTATCTGCAAGCGTCTTCTTTTTCTCTTCACCAAGTTTTTTAAGCCTTTTGTCATGTATCAAATAGTACGAAGTTAAAATCAAAAGGTGCTGTGTTGTTAATAATGCGTTTACTGCGGGTTCATTCGTTCCAGTTAATTCACTTAATTCTCCGTTGAATCCTTTCATTATTAATGGTACATCCAAAAGAATAGTTCCAACTGCGCCTATGAAACCAAGATTTTTAAGCGATAAATCATAGAGGTAGTTCGTAGCTTTCTTGACTGAATTTTTTATTTTATGAAATTTATCTTCCACTAAATTTTCAAGATTAAGGCCATTTTTTAACAAAACTTTATTGGCCAGATACATGGCGCTAAAAAAAGTAACTGCTTTGTAGGTATGGTATGCAGACCAAACGAATGGATCTGTTATTACATCATAGTAATCTCCCTTTTCATCTAATACCTTAAGATTAGCGAATATTGCGCCAATGGTAACAGTTATAGGTGGTATTTCCTCAGCTATCCTGCTTAATCCACTAGAAATTGATTTTTTTAACTTTCCAGCGAGATCACTCACATAAACTCTATGGAAGTTTTTAATTTATAAAACTTTATTTTTCGCAAAAGTTTAAAAATGTTGACTATAGTTAACTATTAATGAAACAAATGGTTCAACATGGAGAAACGCAGGCAATAAGAAGAGATATGACTATAGGTGAGATAGTGCAGGAATATCCACAAGTTGTAGAAACGCTTATGTCCTTTGGCGTTCATTGCATTGGTTGTGGCGCTTCCTATTGGGAAACATTAGAGCAGGGATTTGCTCTGCATGGCATGAGCGACAAGGAGATTAATGAAGCAGTCGCAGAACTTAATAAGATTGTATATAGCGCAGAATTAAAGGGCGAAGAAGTGGGTTTAACTTCAAGTGCGATTCTTAAAATAAAGGAATTGGCAAAGAAAAGCAAAAAAGGCTTGAGAATAAACATTAAAGAAGGAGGCTGTGCAGGACATCAATACATTTTTGAGCTTTCTGAAAAGAAAAAAGGCGATGTTGAAGTCAAAGGTCTAGATGTAAATGTTTTCGTTGAAAAGGAAAGCTTTCCTAAATTGAAAGGCGCAAAAATAGAGTATGTTGATGCACTTCAGGGAGCGGGCTTTAGAGTAATAAATCCAAATGCAAAAGCAACATGCGGGTGCGGAAGCTCAAGCAAATTTTAATACTTACTTGCTAAAATTTCTTGGAGTTCTTTATTGAATTTTTTCAAAGAAATGGCTGTATCAATCTCGTTTACCCTGTCAAGAACGTAATTATGTGCGTCGCCGAAATTGTTGCATATTCCAGTTTCTTCAATTATCTTTGTCAACTTGCTCTCGCGGTCTATTGTCATTTGCGGGGTAAGTCCGACTATCTTTATCTGCCTGTCATTGAGCTGCAATGGCCAGTAGATAGGGGCTGTAATTTGGAAATCTGGCACACCTGCCTCTATGTTGATAGTATCTACTATCTGCTCCATGTTTAGAAATTCACCGTCAAATAGAATAGCATAGGGCGCTTTGGAAATTGCCTCTTTGATTTCATAAATAATCTTTGGAACTGGATTTTTGAATGTCAAGATTGTATTGGCAAGATGCGCGTATTCAGTTGGAAGAAGGTACGGTTCAACTGATATATCCTTTACTTTGTTGATTTCCGGATAAACGCTTATTACATCTTCAATATATTTTGTTTTCTTTATCTCATTTCTGTCAAGTTTTGGCTCGTATTGGACGTTGATTAATGGTTTCGTCTGGCCTTCAAACGCGTCCCTGCTTCGTCTGAATAAGTCTGTATTCAAGAATTCAACA
The DNA here is from genome assembly GCA_964392695.1 of Candidatus Woesearchaeota archaeon. Classification (GTDB taxonomy): domain Archaea; phylum Nanobdellota; class Nanobdellia; order JAFCGN01; family JAFCGN01; genus CAYMQE01. The sequence goes on from CAYMQE010000027.1 coordinate 8,989, forward strand.
GCCTCCCAATTGATTACTGTGCCGAGTATAGAAAATAATTTTCCTAAATACGTGCTGTTGCATGAAACATTTCTTACATCTTTGTGCAGTAGGTGCTTATCCTCTTTTTCGCCTATGCAACCTGGAGCGCCAAGGTAATTGGGAGCTATGCCATATTTTGAACCGCCGGAATATATTACACTCCCTTTCCAGCCATCTGCGCGAATTTTATCGTAAATTGTTTCTTTCTGCGTTTGAGCGGTCTTATCATTTGGCGTTCCGTCAATTATTACCGGCAAGTCTGAATAAAATTCGCTTTGCATAACTATCTCATTTGCATAACCTATTGGATTAAGTCCGAATTTTCTGAATTTTTCCAGCGCGTCTCCCCCGCCTACTATAAGAAGATTGTATCCAGTTTCCTTCAACATTTTTTTAAGACGCGATTTTTCATTTCGTTCGTATAAATTATCACCCATGCTCCTTACAGAAACGTAAACATCTTTAAAACCCAAATCGTAAAGCCCGTAAGCGAGAGGCCTGCCAACAGTTCCACATCCATTGATTAGAATTTTCATTGAGAATGTAATACAAAGTAATACTTTATATAATTTTCTTAAATCTTTAATTCTTCAGCAAGCAACGTAATGCAATCTGCTAATGAATTACATTTATATTCATCAGCTATTTGATAGCAACGTTGTCTCATATCTAACAAATAGTGGCTTGACCTAATTATTTTTCCTTCATTTAGAAGACGAATTGCATATTCTACACCAGTTTCAT
>CAYMQE010000028.1:0-9522 GCA_964392695.1 Candidatus Woesearchaeota archaeon
AAATGGAACGGTGCTCCACATTCCATTCAAAGTGAATGGAAGTGGAAGGGAGGCAGGATACGTGGCCATGCGCGAGCACTTTGACAATTATGTTTTCCAGTATGCAAAGAAAACGCCCAACGTTGAAACGCTTGAAGAATTCCAGGTAACGGATTTGCTTTGGGAAAACGGTTTTGTTGTCGGAGTAAAGGGCGTTGACCTTGCGTCCAAACAGGCAAAGGAATTCCCCAGAATCTTTGCTGGGATACACACCAATCAGTCGCAGCCACAAGCCAGTTATGGAATCTTGTCTTTCCCCACTCTGGCAACCATTTGACTTTTTCATTCTCTTTAATCATTTTTGACTTTATTGTATCAACTTTCAAGAACCACTGCTTGCTCAATCTGTATATCAAAGTCGTCTTGCATCTCCAGCATATAGGCACTTTGTTTTCTATTTGCTCTATTTTTTCTAAAAGCCCTTTGTTCTTCAAATCCTCCGCTATTTTGTTTCTCGCGTCGCTTACTTTCAAGCCTTCATATCCTCTGCATACAGCGGTCATTTTTCCTTCCTTTGTTAGTGCGTATTTCGGCTCTAAACCAAGTTCTGAAAACAATCTTATATCTGCGTAGTCGCCGAAAGATGATATCATTACTAATCCGCTTCCATATTCTTTCTTTGCATACGGGTGCGCCTTTATTTCTATAGACTGTCCGAATATCGGCGCTGTTACTCTCTTGTTAATCAGTTTTCTATACCTATCATCATCTGGGTTGAACAATATTATACTCGCGGTGCAGATTAATTCCGGCCTTGTTGTTGCAACTACTGCATCGCCGAATTTTACATAATACAAATTAACTTTCTTCTCGTCATATTCTATTTCTGCATCTGCTATAGTTGTTATACAGCTCGGACACATATTTGTCGGTCTTTCTTCTTCATATATCAATCCTCGTTTATACAAATCAATGAATGTATCCTGTGTTAGTTGTCTATACAACGGATCATCAGTTTCGTATAAATTTCCTATTTCAGGGCCCTTTGTCCAGCTATTGCAACTTAGACCAAGTCTTTTTGCGACATTTGTTATTCTAGTTCCGTATTTATTCAGAAATTCTTGGCAGAGCTTTATGAATTCCTCTCTTGGCGTCTGATGTATTGATATTTTATACTCTTTTTCAGTCTGCACCTCTATCGGCAGGCCGTTCCTGTCAATTCCGAATGGAAACAGCACTTCGTATCCAGTCATCCTCCTGTATCTTGCTATCATATCTATCTGCGTGTATTGTGCAGCTCCGCCCATGTGCCACGCTCCGCTTGCATATGGTGGCGGTGTGTCTATTGAGAATATTTTTTTTGCATTTTTATTGAGTTTGAATGGCTTTTCTTTCTCCCACTCTTTAAGTATTTCCAGCTCAAAGTCAATGTTCCAGTTCTTTTCCTTTAATTTTGGTTCGTCCATCTTTGAATATTGTTATCAAAACCTATTTAAACTTTTATGGATAATACCTTTGTATGAAGAACCTGAAAAACACTTTTTTGCTGGTTGGAACAAGTTTCTTGTTCGTATTCGCAACTATGCTGACATTGATGCAAGGCAACTAAATACTATACTTTTATCTTTTGCACTCCTGTTATTCCTAGCTATAGTTGACTTTAGTCTAACAGACAGATTTATTCTTGCTTACGAGGGAGAATTCAATCCACTCACTGTCTATATTTACTCAAGCTTTGCGAATGGGAGTTTGATTTTTCTTTTAGTTAAGCTGTTCACTTTATTTGTCAATTTTTTTCTTGTCATGCTTATTTTTTACACTGCTAAAGAGACTGGAAAGAGGATGCTCAGAAATCTCGCATTTTATTACATCGCATTTCTATTTCTCTATTACACACTCGTTGTTATTTACGATGTTGCAGTTATATTTAACATAGGCTTCATTGTGAATATTGGAAACTATTTAGCGAAGCTATTCTTTAAGGTGGCAGGCTTTGGATAAACTGAAGCTATTGGCAATTTTATTCGCAATTTTCCAGCTGTCAGATTTTGCTGTCAGCTATATAGGCATATCCACGAAGGGAATTTCATTTGAAAGAAATGCGTTCGCAGTCTATTTTGTAGAAAATTTCGGCGTATTTTCTCTGCTGCTATTCAAAATGACATTATCCTCTTTAGTGCTGTTCACCGCATTCAAATACAATAATAAACAATTTCTTTTCGTCTATATTCTAATCACCATTCTAGCTCTTTACGGTTTACTATCGGCAATTTACGGACTGCTATTTATATAAACTAAAAACTCTTTAGATGTCGCATGCACAATAGAGCGCAAGGCCTGCCAATGAATACGCTTGTTCTTGGTGCTTTAGCTTTATTGGTTCTTATTGGCATGGTGACAATTTTTGCATCTGGCGGTGGCAGTATATTCGGTTCATTGGGTACAATAACCAGCGGTGCAACACCAAGCGGTGTTAGTCAGGCAAGAACAGTATGCGATACTGCTTGTAGCAACTTGCGACTTGCTTATTCTACTTGGCCATTAGACGGCACCTCTAAAGATATAGATGCTTTTAAATTTGAAAAATACTGCAAGCTAAGATTTGACGTGAGCAAGGAAATTACAGGTGTTATCGCCGCAGAATGTTATAGTACACAAGTAGGTTCCAGTTGTTCAGTGGAAGGCACATTAGTAAAAAGCGGTATGGGTTGTTAATCAATAAACTATTTAAAATAATCCTTTCTAATTAGTAGCTATGCAGAATAAAGCACAAAGCTTGCCAATGAATGCACTTGTTCTTGGTGCTTTAGCTTTGTTAGTTCTTATCGCTTTGACTACAATGTGGGTCAGCGGAGGCGGAAGCATATTTGCAGGTTTCGGACAAATAATCGGCGGTGCAACACCAAGTTCTCTCTCACAAGCTAGAATATCATGTCAGGCAGCATGTAGCGACCTTTCCAATGCGCAACCAAATTGGGATGGCTCTGCGTCTTTGAAAGGCTACAAATATTGCAAGCAGTCATTTGACTTAAGCAAAGAAGGCGGCGCAACAAGCGCAAAATGCTATGATGACGATGGCGGTACATCAGCAAATGAAAACGCCATAGAAAGTTGCATTGTCAATGGGCAGACAGTATCGTCATTGCGTTGTGCATAAATTTTATTTATTTGTAAACTAACATTTTTACTAGCTTATAAATCGCTAAGCTAAACAGTAGCATTAAAGCTATTATCTGCCAGAATGTTACACCAGGCAAAGAAACGTTCATGCCGAACAATCCTGTTATTATTGTAGGTATAATCAATATTGCGCCAACGACAGTCAGGTTCGTCAACGTTTTATTTAATGCGTAATTATAGGCGCTCATTGACTGCGATATCATATTGTCTATAATCTCTTTGGAATATTCCAATTCTTCCTTGAGAAACAATATTCTGTCTTCAAGATTGCTCTCAATATACTTTGAATTTATCCTATACTCTCCGGACACTACACAATTAACCGTGTCTAGATTGGCTTTAAGGTCCTTTATTGCAGTAAATACTCGTTGCTTATAGTCATTCAGTATAATCGTATAGTTTTTCTTCAAAGGCTTTCTTACTATTGCGCTTTCATATTTCATCAAGTAATTTTCAAATTCTGAAGCCAATTTTATTGAGTATTCATTCAAGCTCTCTATAATCTTAGAGAGTATAGCGCTTGTATTTTTTACTTTGTGTTTTGAGTGCTGGAAATTCTCCATTAATTTGTCTAAAATATCTAAATGCCTTTCGCTTATGCTCATTATTCCATTTTTTGTTAGAATTATACTTATCTGCACCGGCGCTGAATTGAAGTCCAGCGGATAGCTTAATACAACTAATGTAAACCTATTGTAGTCTTCTATTCTTGGACGTTGCTCCTCAATCAAGTCGCGGGACAGTTCTTGTGTCACACCAAATTCTTTTTCTATAAAACTATGGATATTGTCTTGTTTTTCAGCATTTATCCAATAGAGTTTATTGCGGTTTAAGGATTCGGGCGCAGTTTCTACTCTTGTTTTGCCGTTCTTTTCAAATACTATTGTTTTTATCATTTGGCTCCAGCAATAAACATTTAATTGTATATTTTATTTTTACGGTTATGGCGCGCAAAAGGAAAGCTTTATTCCCGTTAGCACTATTTGGTGTATTGTTGTTATTAGCATTTTTATACGTTTCCAGTATGTTGTTGAAGCCCAGCGAGTTGACGAGTGATAATGAAACTGAGATAGAGTCCGCAGAGAATCAAACTTTCCAACCTCCTCCGAAAGAGTTTGACTATACTCCGCTGGAGAATAGTACTTCTGGAGCATTGCCTTTGCCATCCGGCATTTCAGTTGGCGGCAGTGTGTTTATCATAAGCGAAACGCCTTAGCTGTTTACTCGTATCTTCAAACCATCTTTTGCAGCTAACACTTCAACACCTGCTGCAGTTGCTATCTTTCTTGCCTCAATTACAGGATTGCTTTTAATCATTTTCAGGCCGAAATGCTGTATTATGCATAGTTTCGGCTTGTTTTTCATATTTTGAAGAATTTTTATTGCGCTGTCAGTTGATAAATGTCCTTCCCAACCTTCGCCAGAGGGTCTAAGCACATCCATTATCAGAATATTGATGCCATCGTATATTGCGCTTAGTTCATCAAAATATTCCGTGTTGCTTGTGTAGCCTATACTTACATCGTCGATTCTGAAAATTAAGCCAATAGGGTTGCCATTATGCATAGCTTTTGTTGCTGTCACTTCTATCTCTCCCATTTTACGCGTATCGCCAGCTTTCATTATATACTCCTCTTCAACCAAACCCCTGTGGTAACTGGACCATATATTTTCATTTGAAATTAGTATCCCACGTTTTTTTGTTCCCAGATGCGCCATCGCCTCTATCATAGCTGCCACGTCATTTGAGTGGTCTATATGCTGGTGAGTCACGCAGACAATTTCTGTTTTTGTCGGGTCAACTCCATATTCCCTGCTTTTGACCAGTGCGCCTGGCCCTGGGTCTATATGTATCTGTTTTTCATTAAGCCTTAGAACTATACCGCCTGTTGCGCGTATTTGCAGGGCGGTTACTATTCTACCGCCACCGCTTCCTAGAAATACCAGTTCATTGACCATGTGGATTTTAATAACAAGGTATTAATTAATCTTTACGATACTATTTTAAGCAGTTAATTTGTCCCTCAAGTTAAGGGTCCATAGCTTAGTCTGGTGGAGCGTTCGGCTGATAACCGAAAGGTCGTGAGTCCAAATCTCATTGGACCCATCTTTTATTATAGCGCATGACGAATGCGAGAACCAATCAATTCTTTGGTGCAACTTTCTTTCTAAGAAAGGTGCGTTCCCAAATCTCATTGGACCCATTTAATTCTATGATGTCAAAACCACCATCTTTTTTGGTGCAGCTTTCTTTCTAAAAAAGGTTGGATTAGTACACTTTAGTTCCATTCGCCATCTTCTTCTTCGGCGTCAAGAAAACTAATTTATTCTTTTTTTCATCCCACGCTGCCAACAGCATGCCATTTGATTCAACGCCTCTGATGACTTTGGGCTCCAAATTTGTAAGAACAATTATCTGCTTATTCATCAGCTCGTCAGGCTTGTAGTGTTCTTTTATTCCAGAAGCTATTGTTCTTTTTTCAACGCCGATGTCAACTGTTAATCTATATAGTTTGTCAGCGCCCTCTACATTTTCTACTTTGACTATTGTGCCTACTCTTATGTCCAATTTTTTGAAGTCGTCGTAGCTTATCATTATACACCAAACTTTTTGAAAATTATTTTTGGCTTCTTTATTTTATGACCGCTTTTCAATTCCTCAATAGATGATAATTTACTGAGCTCTATATTGAGCAAGTCAAGTATCTGTTCAGACGCATTTGGTATGAAAGGCCACAGCATTACTGCTAAGCTGTTGCATAAATTGGCACACAAATAAATTACAGTTCCAGCACGTTTTTTGTCATCATTTATCAATTCCCATGGCTTGTTGTCCTGGAAATATTTGTTTCCTATAGATGATAGTTTCATAATTTCTGTTAGAGCGTCTTTTAATTTCACGTCTTCCATATGCACTTTGGTTTTGTCTATTGTGCTATTTATTTGCGTTGTAAGATAGTTGTCATTTTTTGAAAGTATTCCTTTCAACGGCACTTTGCAGTCAAAGTATTTTTCAATAAATGTTAATGTTCTATTCACGAAGTTGCCTACATTCGCAACTAATTCGCTGTTTGACATTTCAACCAGATTTTTTTCCGAAAAGTTGCCGTCGTCATAAGGCGGAATTTCTTTGAGCATAAAATATCTCAATGAGTCTATTCCATACTTGTTCAGCATCTCAAATGGATTTACCACATTGCCGAGCGTCTTGCTCATTTTTTGGCCGTCAACATTTATGTAGCCGTGTGTGAATACTGCTTTCGGTAGTGGCAGCCCTGCAGAGAGTAGCATAGCAGGCCAATAAACAGCATGAAATCTCAATATCCCTTTTCCTATTACATGCATGTCAGCTGGCCATAATTTCTTGAATAATCTTTCATCGCTTCCATAGCCAACGCTTGTCATGTAAATGCTCAAAGCATCGTACCACACATACATTATCTGCGTTTTGTCTCCAGGAACAGGTATGCCCCACCCGCGTGCGCGTTCCACAGAGCGCGAGATGCTGAAGTCTTCCAATCCTTGCTTTATAAAACCTAGAACCTCATTTTTTCTTGTTTCTGGTATGACTCTTATTTTATCAGCTTCTATCAGTTTCTGAAGCTCTTTTTGATACTTAGATAAACGGAAGAAATAATTTTCTTCCTCAACTACTTCCGGCTCTTTTAAGTGCTCTGGGCATTTGCCCGCTGTTAATTCAGATTCTTTATAGAATGCTTCACAACCTACGCAGTAAAGACCTTTGTACTTTTTTTTGTAAATATCATTTGATTCGTCGCACAATTTCCACAATTTTTGCACACCAATGACATGCTCCTTGCTTGCAGATGAACGCAGGAAAAAATCAACGCCTACATTTAATTCTCTAGCGAGTTCCTTGAACCTCTCTGCATTCATGGCGCACAATTCCTGCGGTGTTACTCCTGCCTTTTCTGCGGATTGCACATTTTTTAAGCTGTTTTCATCTGAGCCTGAAGTCAAAAATGTGTCTTTTCCTAATAGTTTCTGAAATCTTTTTATGCAGTCTGTTTGCAGGAATTCTAAAGCATGGCCTATATGCGGAGCCGCATTTACATAAGGTATAGCAGTTGTTATGTAATACTTTATCATTTTAGAATATTCTATACAGCTATATTTAAAGCATTACGTTTTTAAGGAGAAGTTAAAGTATATCTAAATAAGGGTTCATAGTCTAGCCTGGTCTAGGACTCGAGGCCTGGGACCTCGAAACCCCGGTTCAAATCCGGGTGAACCCATTCAAACTTTTGTATATATACCCAAGCCAATCAATTCTTTGGTGCAGCTTTCTTTCTAAGAAAGGCTCATTTAGTAAATTATAATAAGAACGCCAAGCATTCTAAATTAAAGATGGTTCTTGAAAAAGAGCGGTATCCCTTAAATTTTTTTGATTTTGAGGAAGATGTATCGGATGAATTCGGATTTACGAATAAGGAGTGGCGCGAGATTAAGACCAGTAAGGACATACCAGTTAAAGACCCATCTGAACACCTTATTGATTACATACTTTTTCAGGATCATGTTGTAGATTTAGTGCGTGAAATAGCAAAATCCGGTGGAGAAGGTCATTTGAGGCATTTGTTTATGATCGGACTGCCAGGTACTGGAAAGAGTTTGATTGCAGAAGCGCTTGCCCAAGAGATAGACAAAAGTAAAAATTTTACAAGCGTGAAAAATGAAAGCATAGATGACTATATCAGTGATGATGCGCCGTCAATGCTAGAGATTGTGAATAAATTTGGCATTGTTGATGCGTTAAGTTTTCCAAATAAAAAAACTCCATCAAATCCTATAATAAGATACGTTCCACCTGGTTTGGGTGGTCCATATATAAGAGAGGTTCAGCGGAAGAAAAGAGTCCGTGCAAATAGTAGAAAGTGGACATTATTATCTGCAGTAGGCGCATGGGAAAGTGTAGTAGGTTATTATGCAGTAGACGCGCTTGCTAAAGGGGAGCATCCTCTTAGTGTTATGCTTTTGATTTCAATGCTTGGATTCACTCCTTTGTTTCTGTATACTTTTTGGTCGCGATTCGGCGGAGCTGTTATAGGCGGACAAACTCCGGAGAATAAATCGCCAAAATTATTGATTGATAATAGTGATTTGAAAACGCCCTTTGTTAATGCAACTGGAGCTGGGTCGCAGGTATTATTCGGTTCTATACAACATGACCCTTACCAAAGTGGAGGTTTGGGCACACCACAGCACTCACGTCTTGAGCCAGGATTGATACACCAGGCGAACGGCGGAGTATTGTTTATGGATGAGATTGGCAGTGTATTCAACGAGCGCATGAGTGAAAAAACCCTTCGGGCAATGTTGACAATATTGGAAGACGGCGAATATCCAATTCAGCACCATGGCGGTGAGCTTAGCGGAGGAGCATTCAACGTTCAAAGTGAATCACTGCCAGCTAGATTTATGCTTGTAGCTGGCGGCAACATGGACAGCTATAAAAATCTTCACAGCGCACTGCGCGACAGAATAAAATCATATGGTTATGAGGTGTATATGAACCCTACTGCGCAATATACTCCAGAAAATAAGCGGAAAATAGCGCGATTTGTAGAGCAGAAAATAAAGCTTAATGAGTGGAAAAAGGGCGAAAAGTTATTGCCATTCTCCAGAGAAGCTATAATTGACGTTGTTTATGAAGCATTGGAACGAGGCGGTGGCAAAGAATTTACTGTTCAGCTTAGGGACCTTGGCGGGTTAGTTATGGCAGCAAGTGATGTCGCATATTCTAAAGGGATGGATATAGTTTCTCCGGAACATGTGAAAGCGGGAAAAGAATTGCAGCGCTCTATTGAGGAGCAGATAATCTACAAAAATAAATTACTCATTGAAAAACATTCTCCGGTTGTTGTTTCTGGCACTATGATTGGAAGAGTTAATGGTCTGGCTGTTGTTTCTGCGGTGGAACGGCAAATCGGTTATGTTTTGCCTATAGAAGCCAAAGTGACTAATGGCAGTGGAAGTGTTATAGCAACTGGCGGGCTGGAGCAGCTAGCTAAAGAAGCAGTTGCCAACTCAACTGCGATTATTAAAACTATAATTGAAGAATACGTTCCGTCAAGCTATGATATTCATCTGCAATACATACAAACGCACAAAGTTGACGGCGATTCCGCTAGTGTTGACCATATAGTTGCTATATTGTCTGACTTGCTTAAAGTTCCAGTCAAACAAGATATAGCTATTACAGGCTCGCATACAATTCACGGTTACATTCTGCCAGTTGGCGGGGTTGATGCAAAAATAAAAGCAGCGCAGGAGCGTGGCATAAGAACAGTTATTATACCAAAGTCCAATTATTTAGAAGATATAAATCCAGAAATTTACGAT
>CAYMQE010000029.1:0-9462 GCA_964392695.1 Candidatus Woesearchaeota archaeon
TCAATTGCGCAGTCTGCCACTCGTTATTAGAGCAGATGAATAGAGTGTCTCCAACAGTTAGACTGCCACCTTCATTGTAGCATTTGGCGTCATAAACACAATTCGTTGCACAGCAATAATATTTCGCTGTATCTTTAGTATCAAAGTAGCAATTATTGCTCAAGCACTCATAATTTTTCTGGCATGCAATACTATCTGCTTTCTGAGAAAGCCACTGTGTTGAATCGCAGTATTTTTCATTCGCCCTGCCACCAGCATCATAGCAGGCGCTATTATACACGCAGGGGGTGGAACAGCAGAATTTGCCTGCGCCATCAGCGTCGCTATAGCATTTATTATTATAGTAATTGCACTGTGAATCTCTATCGCAGGCGCTGTCTCTTTGCAAATCTGGTTTGCAAGTGGATACACTAGCGTCACACCAATCGTATAGACTATGACTCAATTTAATGTTGCAGTAGCCCCACCATGAAGTTGTAGGACATGAATTTGACGACTTTACTGAAAACGCTGTTGACGATGGAACAGAATTAAACGTGCTTGAGACGCTCTGCCACTCATATCTCTTGCTAGTTCCAACAGACTTGCAGTCAGCTCCAAGACATTCCTTTATTTCACTGCCATCCGTCTTGCTTTCATCCCACTCGCCAGCAGATACAGTATAAGTATAGCCTTCAATCAACTTGTCCATCGGCGCGTTGAAAATTACATCTTCGCATGATGTAGAGCCAAAATGCCTTTCATCACTCGCATAGCTATAGATTACTCCTGTGCAGTCTGCATCTGAACTGCAAGTGTTGCTTGATGTCTTGCACACATTGTTAAATCCTACATTGGTATCTGCCCAACCAGATGTAGTGCACACAATATTTGCGCTCTGTATAATTGAATCTAAAGTATAACATTTGTTGTCGTATATGCAATTCGCAGAACAGCAGAATTTCCCGCTGTTATCTTTGTAATCTGTAGGGCAATAAGTTCCTGCACATTCGTAAGCATTTGTGCAAGCGCTCCCGTCTGTTTTCTGAAGCACCCATACTTTATTAGAGCAGTATTTTCCATTCGCTGTTCCACCATCTGCATAGCAAACACCATTGTATACACAATTAGTAGAACAGCAGAATTTGCCTGTACCATCGTCATCCGAAATGCACTTGTTGCTAGTGCATTGGTAGCTTTGAGTACATGAGCTACTATCAGATTTTTGATCAACCCAGTTGCTTCCATCGCAATATTGGCTATTCAATACAGTGCCACTAGCGTAGCATACGCCCCCTGAAGAACAACCATCGCAAGAAGAGCACACACTATCTAAACACTTATTGCCATAATAGTCGCATTGAACAGAATCTACACAAGAGTCTCCTTCCAGCTTATCTGAAAAACAATTCGTCTCAGAAGGACAAGTTTGTTTCCATCCAGATATAGCATTCCCAAAATCACAACTGTCATCAGCATCACATACTACTCCTTTACAATTTGAGTAAGTTGGTGTTGGGCATACCGAAGCAGCATTCGCATCTTGAATATTTAATAACACAAATAGCAACAACAAACTAATTGCTCTCAATTACGAACACCTCTTTTTCGCCGTTGGAAATATCACTATATACAACATAGTGCTTCCCGCTGTTATCAACGCTTATCTGCGGAGAACCTCCGCGCGTGTATCCTGATGTTTGAGTGAATACTGCATCAACTGACGCAGTCGGCGGTGTCAAATCAACAACAAATGTTTTTTCGCCAATGACATTTATATCCATACCGCTGGTATCAGTGCCAGAGACAACTATATTCCAAGCGCCTTCATGTTCAATTGTAAATCCGCTGAATGAAGTAGTGTACACTCCTGCATTTACACTGCCTATAGCATTCGGTCCAAAAGTAACTGCGCCATTTGTAACGCTGACTTTGACATTGTTTGCCTTTCCATTCATATCAAGCGATATGTCAACTTTGGAATTCACATAATCAGTTGCGTCAATAGTTGCGCTGACAGCTGGAAGCCTTTTGAGTGTGAAAGATCCGCTGGCTGTATTTCCTGAGTTGTCAGACAACTCAGCTGTGAAAATAGTTTCTTCATTAATAGTCAAGGCATTTTCTGGTATGAAATAGAAACAGTCATCAATTCCGCATCCGTATTGAATCTGTGGATTTGTATTTGATACTGCAACAGCATCAGCATCTTTTATTCTGCCTCTTATCAAAGGTTTTTCATTTGTAGTCTCAAGATAATTATTTTTCAATTGAGTGCATGAATCTTCTGTGACGCAGTAATCAAAACCGACTAGAATAGGAGGATACACATCTCTGTAGCTGGGCGTGTTTGGAAGGTTTGAAATTCTTGATATACATATCCATATCTGGTCAGACGGCAGTTGGTAACTGCAAGCCGGAAAGTCATCTACTTCTTTCTTGCATTCGCAGTACTCTTTTTCTTTATCCTTAAAAATATCTGCAAAACTTTCACAGTCGTTAACAGTAGTATAGTCTTCTATCTCTGAATTAGAAGGAAAACCGCCGTATATACCACATTCCGGAGCGCCAATAACTGCTCTGCCAAAGTAATTGAATTGGCCTCCTACTACACGGTCCACATAGTAGATAGTGAACCACACATCACCAACTATAGGCATGTCGCTCAAACCGTCAATAACTTTGCCTTCATAGATGAAATGAATATTTTGAGGCGGTAGAACATCTGCTATCTTCTTGCCCTTTACAAATTCATTATTCTCCATAAAATCAAAAAAGTCGCTTGGGTAAAAATTCTCTTCTATTTTAGTTTGAAAAACCGCCATTCTTTTGGCATTTAAATGATCTTCATCTTCATCGCCAACGAATAAATCATACTTTCCTGCCTGAAGCGTCTGCCACACGCCTGCTGAAGTTGTAGCTAAAACAGAAGCTATTGATTCTTTATCCGCTGTAAAACCACCCTTCTCTTCTGTTTTGCATATGAAAGGCCAGGGAAACTTAAGCCTGGCAATATTTACTGCATTGACTTTTCCGTTCACTGTTAAATCTTCTTTAAGATACCAGTCTTCCAATGCTTTGCCGCGAAACTCGGCTGTCAATCCGCAAATAGTAGATGAACCGCCAGTTGAGAACAACCAAATAAAACTTAAAACAACAAAAAGAGCTACTGAAACAACAGCAACGCCAAGTACGATGTCAGCAGCGAAATTTGGTAGTAGTGCCAAGTTACTATTAAGAACAGTTAATGGCATATAAATTTTATTTATTGCTAAAAGTTCAGCTTCCAGAGACCGCCCACACCTTCTGTGAGAAACGTGCTGACCAACAGAACAAGCATGCCTATAACAACGCCTATAATTATCAGCCATAGTATCCAGTTTTGTGTTTCTTTAAGCGCTAACATATTTAGTTAATAATAGTATATTGTTAATAAACGCGACGATGAGGGAACCAAGCAACTTCTTTCGACAACATTTCTTGCACAGCTTGACATAAGAAAGGTTGATGTTAACATTCGCAAACATACACTCCATCAACTATTTCACATTTATTGGTCAAATCATTTTCGCATGCACAAGCATAGCCTACGTCAGTAAGGTCGCAGAGACTTCCCTGCGGACAGGCGCAATCTCCAGTCGCTGTCAAACAATTCTCTTCCACGTTGCAATAGCCGTTGTCTTTGCACAATGGGAGTGTAAACGCCTTTGGGTTGCACTGGGAAACTTTAGCGCTCGCCCTAATCTCTTCGCCAACGGAATAAATAGCATTGCAATCAACTGTATTATCACTGTCATCTTTACAGCAGTCCCAAGTAGTCGGCGCAAAACATTTATACACAGTGTCTTCCTTTCTATCAGATTCGCATACAAAATCGCCATCGCATCCTTCTTTAGTACCGCCGAAGCTAAGAGTAGAAAGAACAGCAACAACAGCTATGACAATAGTTACGACGAATAAGACAACAGTTACGCTTTCTTTCTTTGCTATATCTTCCACTCAAATCAAACTCCGAAGTTGCCTCCGACAGCAAGTGATAATTTTCCTAATCCGCCGAAAACTATTGTCAAAAGCAGACCTATTACTGTGTAAAGAATTACAGCAGGAAGTGTAAGCGAAGCGATAGACGCATTGCGCCATATAGGGTGTCCATTAGTCTCTATGTCCGCGTCAAGAATTGCTATTAAAATGACAACCTGCAAAAGATAAATTCCGACAATCGGCTGGAATATGTATAGCGGTGTAGCGCCCGATGCTGCAAAAAGTCCGAGCGCCCATGGACCAACCTGCCCACCGCTGGCAGCGGATAATTCTTCAATTTTACTGGAGAGCATAGAAACTATAATAATAATCAAGGATGTCATACCGACAACAACGCCGGTGATTATAGGAGTTATAACCGACGCTTGGAATTTCAGGCCGGAGACTGTCTCTGATAAAATATCCTGTATTTTGGAATTTATTCTGTCTATGTTCTGCAGATACCTCGCGATATTAATTAGAGACACGCTGGTTATTTCAAGAGATTTTTTTGACGAGCTGACAAGAACTTCCATCACAGACTTAAGCATAGGCGAAGGGTATAAGCGTATAGCGCCGTAATTTCTGTCAAAGATCGCCTGCTCAAATGAATGTCCTAATCTTTTCATATTGCCTATAATTATCTCAAAAAAGTTGGCAACTTCTGTATTTCGCATCACTTCTTTTACTCTCTGAATCGCAACTTCAGGAGGATAGCCTTCGCCTATTCGCATGCCCAACTGGAACAAAGCGTCGCTCAAATCTCTTTCAATTCTCGTTACTTCCTTCATTATCTTCATTCGAGCTGAAGAAAGTTTTTTAGTGTAAAAATAGACGGCTCCGCCCAAACCCAGTATAGGAAGCATAGATACTGCCACGTCAATTTCCGAAGGTGTAGTTGGCGGATTTTGAATATACGCAATGAATGGCAGTGAGAATAAAACAAAAATTGCGACAGCAATTGGAAACGCTTTTACTTCTTTTTTTCCCCAACGGAAATACCCGGGCCTTGGCACATCAGGATGCCCGCTTATATCTGGAACAGGAAAGCCAACAGGCCTCTTGGTAAAAATCATTTTCTCAAACATGTAGACAAGAACAGGTAAAAATATGTTGTACAAAATAACCAAGCTTGTTGTTGGAAGTACGTCGCTCATAAAAGCCGCCATCATAGGAAACATAACAAGGCCCAAGACCGGAAGAATAATTCCTATTGTATATAGTGTATCTACCGGCGTCTTCAAGCCGTGCGCATATTGGCTCATGTCGTCAAATGTGCCGTCAAGTATTCTATCTAATGCGCGGTTCAACAATTCTTTTCTTCTTTCAGCATCAGTCTGATAAAGCGATGCCTCAATTAGATAGATAGAATCTGTGAAAGGCTTGTTGAATTTACCCCACTCTTCTGTGTAAGAATCAAACGCCTCGCTTACATTCTTATACTTTCTGGATTGAACATCCCACAATAATTTCCTGAACGAATTCGCCAATGTGCCTGTTAAATTGTCGCTTGCGAATTTCACAGCAGCTTCAAGATTAGGCGTGTGCCTCATGTAGATGACTAAATACAAAACAGCAAGTATTGATTCACCGCTTGCTTTTATCTGCGCATCCTGCACTTTTCTTATTGGATAATTTCTCAAATAGCTGTACAATGAATAACCAAGTATGCCGACAAGAATTGTAAGCAGAACAGAAAAGAAGAACATGAACAGCGCAACAAGTATTGTGCCGAACAAAACAAATAATGAAAATGAAGAGATGCCTGTAGGCGTCACTTTAAGTTCTGTAATCTCTATAGCTTTCACCAAAGCTTTGTAGTCCTCGTCAGGTATAGTAACAGGAAGTATCTTTTCCGCACGGCCGCATAATTTTTCATACTGCTTCTTCCAGTAGCTCGGCTCCTCTCTAGTGAATATTTTGTACTCTCTGCTTGTTATATAGACGTCATCGGCGCCTCTTATGGTCGGCGCTTTAGTTGCTAATTCATCCGGCACTGCTACGCCATATTTCGCGAATAAATCCGAAATGCGTTCTGCATCAATCCCTTCGTTCTTTTTACGCTTTGGCATTACAATACCTTCCTCGTTCTTATCTGGCCTTTCAACCAGCTTTCAAATTCAAAAAGCACGTCTTTATTTTCAGGATAGCCGGTTTCTTCCTGTATGTTGGCAAATATTCTATGGAAGTTGTCATTAGCAACCACGTTGAAATCCGCTTCTGCAATCCAAGGCGTTCCTTTGCTATAATTAGCCATCATCTCTTTAATCTTAGCGCGAAGCTGTATGTTGCTCCATACTCTATCCCAATTTCCTACCCACTCATTTGTTTTTTCTGCAACAGACTTCACGACTTCAGACTCTCCCTCAAATAAAGCACTTGTCGGCACAAGCATATCTGTTTTTGCATCATATTCCATCAGATTTGCGAACCCCTGTTCTCTCAGCGGATCCTCCTCCCAGTGTTTCCTTACCTCTGTTATTTGCGTGACTCTTCTGAATTCTTTCAAGCCATCTGCAGATTTCAGCTTATTGGCTATCATAATAATATCAGTTGCTTTGAAAGAAGTTCTTGGAACTTTAAGATCGTTCACAACACGATCAAATACACCATAAGGAGTATCGCCGTTAATTGTTCCTGCTACTAAATTCGCAAGCGCGCCTACACGCATTGCTTCATACAGAGCGAGTGCTTCTTCGCCTCTAACTTCGCCCATTATAAGACAGGAGTCTCCAAGACGGAGGGAAGTTCTTACTCCTTCTGCTGCAGAAAGTTCAGACTTCTCGCCGAGAATTGCAGAGCGCACCTTCATCGGAATCACGTTATATCCTATTTTTCTAAGATAGTCAACAGGAATTTCAAGCGTATCTTCAACAGTAATTATTCTATGTTTTCTTTTTAATTCAGTAAGTATAGCGGTAAGCAGAGAGGTCTTGCCGCTGCCTCTTGTTCCTGCCAGCATCATTGAACGCGCGCCATCTGCAAGAAACCACAATAGACCACACGCCATTGGAGATAAGGCGCGATTATTTATGTACTGTGGAAGTGTGAAAGGCGTAGCTTTATGCCTTCTGAAAGTGAAAGCATGGCCACTAGGGCTTAATGGCCTCTGAATCACTGCTACACGCGCGCGTGCCGCAGGTATAACAAGCTCAGTATCAAGAACAGGTGTAGCTTCATCTAATGGCCTCTGTGATATCATTCTAAAGCGCGACGCCCACGCTTCTGCTTCTCTTATGTTTGGTATGACATTAGTTTCGCACTCGCCGTATTTCCCGTGTTTTACGTAAATAGCTGTTGTTCCAATAGGCGCGTTTACGTAGATATCCTCTACCCCCTCATCCTCAAGCAGGAGTTCAATAACGCCAAAGCCAACTGTAAGCCTAACAAGTATACGCGATAATTTTTCTATATCCTTGAAACTCAACTTTATATTGGAGCTTATAGCAAGTTCATCTATCAAATCTCTGGATATATTGAAGAACACTTCTCTCATCCTCTGCGGGTCAACGAACTCCTCGCCTTTGGGTTTATATTTTGACAATACTCTCTGTGCGTCATCAAGAAGCGAATTTTCCTCTTCAGATAAATTGAACTCCGGGGGGTTGAGATGATAAAGAGGCCTTATCGTATCAGGAAGCGTGTATATTGTCACGTCGCTTTTGTCATCTTTCCCTATTGTGTAAGAATCAATTTCAACGCCTTTCATCGGCGTTTCAGCCATCAGGCGGGTGAGCATAAAGTTCGGTTTTATAATAGGCGTGAACAAATCTCTGTAAACAGTTCTGTCTCCTACTTTGTGGCCTGCCAGCACATTCTTGCTTCTCTGTATAATTTTTGATTTCGCCAGAGGCTCAACTATAATCTCAAGAATTTTTATGTAGGAAGAAAAAAGATACTGGCTCTTTTCAGGAAGAACTTTCATTTTGACAGTCTGTTCGCGCAATTCTCTGACAGCCTTTACATATGCGCCTATTGGATCTTTTCTAAGCAGCTCCAACACTATTTCTCTCATGTCATTCATTCTATCCGGCAGGAATTTTTTTTCCAGTTCCGTAGGAGCCAACTTCGTTATATTGAGAACTTTCTCCTCCCTGACTAAATAAGAGTATATTTGAGCTATTTCAAAGAGCATCTCTGTCTGCTCTTCATCGTAAATGTAATTTCTGTGAGCCGACAAAATTATATTGGAAACATAGCCGACTTCAACAAGAGCAGTAATAATTAAGCTCATGTAAAAATCATTATCTTCTATGCTGGGATAATACAGCGAACCGAAGCAGTTTACTATCAGATTGCGTTTGTTGCCCTCAAGCTCTATTTCATAAGAATACATATCTTTCGATGCAAGAGCGTTTGCCATTCTAATATTTAAATCTACGGCAAAGTTAAATGTCTTTTTATTCGCACGACTAAAGTTAAATAAATACATCGCTTATTAAATAAACAATGGTAGAACAGCAGACCAGCAGTTTTGATCAATTTGTAAGCGACAAAATAAATGATTTCAGCAGTAGAATAAGGCTTCTGGAAGAAAAATTTGAGCAGTTGAGAGAAAAACTAAAAGCAACTGATCAGAACCTTATAAGAAGGACCAATGAGTTGAGGGACTTAATAACGCAGAATGAAACAGCGCTTTCAGAAATAAGCAAAGGTGTAAAAGAAGTAAAAGAAACTACAAAACATCTGATAAAAGAGGTAAGCACTTCAGCAAAGGTGCAAGATTTAAAAGTTCTGGAGAAATATGTTGATCTAATGGACCCAACAAGATATATAACCAGAGACGAAGCGTTAAGAATGATTGAAGCTAAAAAAACTAAAGTAGAGAGCAAGAAATAAAATGGCATTAAATTTTTTCAAAAAAAGGGAACCAATAGCTCCGCCAACAGGAGCGATAGGTCCTCCGCTTCCTGGAACTATCCCTATGAAAGAAGTCGCCAGCCTGAAAGCAAGCGGACTTACAAACGAGCAGATAATAAACCAGCTAAAAGCTAATGGCTATTCATTTTCGCAGATAAGAGATGCTCTAGCGCAGGTTGAAACAAGAGAAAGCGTAATGGGTCCTGCTCTTGACATGCCATCTGCAATACCAACAGGACTCGCAAACCCATTTGAAAGCGGACCTAGAATAGAAACTGTTGGCGCTCCAAGTGCTGGCGCACCTGTAATGCACGCTACAAAAAGGGAAGACACAGTAGAAGAAATGGAAAGAATTCTTGAAGAAATAATAAGGGAAAAATGGAAAGAAGTCCAGGTAGAATTGGATAGAGTAACTTTATGGAAGAACAGGATGGACAACAAAATAACTGCGCTTGAAAGCTCAATGACAGAATTGAAAAACAGAATAGATGCTATTTTCGTGCAGACCTCTCAGAAAGTTGAAGAGTACGGCCATGCAATGACAGACGCAAAAACAGAGATGCAGGAAATGGAAAAAGTCATGACAAAATTGATACCTACGCTTTC
>CAYMQE010000030.1:0-3708 GCA_964392695.1 Candidatus Woesearchaeota archaeon
TGATTGTGATAGCATGAAATTCGATAATTTCAATTCTTAACAGGAAAAATTTATAGACGTTGATGTTAAAAATAAAAAATTCTGCTATAACTGATAAAATATGGTATTTGAAAAAAAATTGAAGCACAATCTTTCAAAAAATAAGATGATAGTAAAAGGTGACGCTATTGTTCTTTCCAAAGGTGAATCAGCAGTCATAGTTGCAGTTAATCACGTTCTTCATAAACTGTTTGATAAGCATCCTAAAATAAAATTTGGAGTTACGGGAAAAGTTGTCGACTATTCAAATGCGAAAGATCTCGTAATAAAATATTTTGATAATATAAAAGAGGAAAGAAAATTTCGTGTTCAAGTAAAAAATAAAAAAATTATTCCTGCCTATAATTTTGCGCCGGAAGATTTTGAGTATTACTGTACAGCGCGGCGTTTGAAATTTTTGAAGCAAAAAAAAGCAAAAACACCCGATGACGAATTTATAGAAAGAATACTTGCTGTGAAACCCGGTGGTCTTTATAGCTTCATAAAATTCATGGAAGATGCTGGATTTATAACAGCTTGAGATGCCCTGTTACCTTATCAATAGTAGTCTCTGGTGCAGGGCCGATGCCAAGAACAGTTATAGTGCCTTCTGGAACTTCTGTCAGACCTTTGTCTGATATTAATTCAACTGGAAGGCCAATCTCTCTTGCTTTCTCCTTTAATTTCTGAAGCTCCTCCAGACTGTCGCACTTAAGAACAACTTTTTTTTGCCCTGTGTCTGTCCATATTTTGAACCATTGTGGTTTAAGGCGCATGACAGACATTCCAGTGCTTAATGAAGCGTGAGCAACTTGAGCGCTTATCTTTCCTTTGCTCATTTTCAAATCGTTGCGCACGACTATTGCTTGTTTGAATGACATTACCTAAAGAAAATGGCACTCATTTATAAAGATTCTTTAAAAGCTCGTAAGTTCCCTTGCCTTCAAAAGGTTCATTTCCAAACTCGCCTTTAAACGCAACAATATAATTTTTAATTTTATGTTCCTCTACTCTGTAGCTTTTCCAGGAGATACTGGTTTTGCTGACCATATCAAACTTAAAGCCCGGTCCGTAGACTTTCCAATTAATAGGAACAAAGTCATCAATAGTCTCATCGTATTCCCATTTAGTCTCTTCAATTGTGGTGCTTCTCACATAATGAGTCCAGTTCCCGTCAATAACCGAAGCAGCTTCTCCTATATTTATATCACGGTCTTTAACTTTAATAGGAAAATTAAAGAAATGCATTGAACCCCTGTCAGACTGCAAATTCAACCATTCCCAACGTTTTAAATTCTTGATTCCAAAAATGCCGACTCCATGTTCAAAAACTCCGCGGCCGTTATTGACAGGTATCTCTTTACCATTAGCAAAAACACCGCCCTTAACATCAACGCCAAAGAGGTGGTAAAACTTCATGTTGACATCGCTGCCAATGTAGGGTTTGCCGTTGGCGTAAATCAATGCGCTCTGCTGATTCAAAGCTTTATATTTCAAATGGTCTGCTTTAAGATTCAAGCCATCAAACTTATAATCAAAACTATAATCATACCCATCATTCCAATTGCCGTCTATTTCCAGCATAACCTTATCTAAAGAGATCCCTCTATGGAAGTCTTTTTCAGATAGTCTGTTAAATATGGGTTTACTATAGTATTCTCTGAAGTGGCTGTTAGGAAATTTCTCTGAAAGAAGAAAAACATCCATAAAGTGGAAGTCTGCCTGTTTGCAGGTGCCCCACCAGATTCTTGTAACAGTATCAATATCAAAAACAGAGCTTTTGCCTTCTGAATTAAACATTAAATAAATCATACCGACATCCATTGGCTTGCCAGCGCCTTCAAAAGGATACAGAGCATTATCTAACGTCTTAATTTTTTTCAATGAATTTTCAATAACATTAGGATTCCTTGCCCTCAGCATCTTACAGAGCGAGGGAATATTTCTCAGTATAAATTCAGGCGTTCTTTTAGGCTTTACAATTTTATTACTCATTTCAGTATAAGTAAGAAAAGTGGCTGAATAAATGTCTTTCTAATAGGTCAGTACAGCCAGTTTGATTACTTTAAGCGGGAGCAATGCGCATTTCACTCTCAAAGCGCTTAACTCCACGCCGAGCATTTCCATTACATAATCTTTGCTTAGCTTTAGTATTTCTTCATTTGATTTTCCTTTTGCATTTTCTGTCAACAGAGACGCGCTTGCAGTGCTTATTGCACAGCCTGAGCCGTTGAATTTTATGTCCTCTACCTTATTGTCCTTTATTTTCATCTCAATTTTTATAGTATCTCCGCACAAAGGGTTGGAATCTTCCGCTATTGCATTTGCATTTACAATGCTTCCTCTATTCATTGGATTCTTGTAATTGTCAATAATTATGTCGCGATAAATGCTTTCATTCATTGAAGATCACCTTAACTTTTTTCAGCGCATCGACTAATTTGTCAATATCCATTTTGTCATTATACAAATAGAAGCTGGCGCGCGCAGTTGCATCTACACCTAACCTTTCTGCAAGTGGTTGTGCGCAGTGGTAGCCCGACCTTATAGCTATTTTGTGTTCATTAAGAATTGCAGCTACGTCATGCGCATGTACTCCTTTCAAATTGAATGCTATTACTCCTCCCCTCTCTTCAGCATTTGCTGGGCCATAAATCGTTATTCCATTTATTTTTGACAGCTCTTTCATAGCGTATTCTGTCAGCTCTATCTCGTGCTTTCTAATAGCTCCCATGCCTATCTTTTTGAGATAATCAACAGCTGTTCCAAGCCCTATTGCGCCTTCAATGTTCGGCGTCCCTGCTTCAAATTTCCAAGGTATGTCATTCCACTTAACTTCATCTAAATGAACTTCCTTTATCATGTCTCCTCCTTTAAGGAAAGGCTTCATAGCTTTCAATAATTCCGGCTTTGCGCACAAAACGCCGATGCCAGAAGGCCCCATCATTTTGTGTCCGGAGAATACCATAAAATCAGCGTCAATTTTTTTAAAGTCAACTGGCATATGCGGAACTGACTGCGCAGCATCAACTAAAAATAATGCGTCGTATTCGTGCGCTAATACTCCAATTTTTTCAACAGGGTTTATTGTTCCAAGAACATTTGAAACGTGGCACACTGCGACTAATTTAGTTTTTTTCGTGAATAATTTTTTGTCTATTTTCAGGCATCCATTTTTGTCAATATCCATAACTTTTACAACAACACCTTTTTCTTTCAGCATCTGCCACGGCACTATATTGGAATGATGCTCCATTATTGTCGTTATTATCTCGTCGCCTTCTTTGAAGTCCAAGGAATTTGCCACTAAATTTATGCCTTCTGTGGCGTTTCTTACAAACACTATTCCGCCCGGGTGTGCATTGACAAACTCTGCGATTTTTCGTCGTGCTCCTTCGTGCATTTCAGTTGCGTGTTCGCTTAGGTCATATAGTCCGCGGTGTATATTCGCATTGTCCGTCTTGTAGAAATTTTCTATTGCCTCTATTACTTGTTTCGGCTTCTGAGAAGTTGCAGTGCTGTCTAAATAAACTAACTCTTTATGCGCTGAAAAAATAGGAAAATCATCTTTCATCCTACAGACCCCGCCATTTCCATGTTGATTAATCTGTTGAATTCAACTGCGTATTCCAGAGGTAGATTTTTTGTAAATTCTTCCTCTGTTATTTTCTTTGGATCATTAATCTTTTT
>CAYMQE010000030.1:3718-9461 GCA_964392695.1 Candidatus Woesearchaeota archaeon
TTGTAAATTCTTCAAAAAAGTCCGATATTATCATTGTAGTTGCTTGTTCCTCTGTAAGCCCTCTGCTCATCAAATAAAATAATTGTTCTCTTGATATTTTGCCTACAGTTGCTTCATGCCCCATGTGGACATCATTTTCATTTACGTCCAGACTTGGTATTGCATCTGTTTTTGACTGGTCATCAAGAATAAGGGCGTCGCATCGCATAAATCCTTTTGAATTCTTTGCATTCTTTGCGACTCTTAGCAGACCGCGATAAGTTGATGCTCCTCCATTTTTGCTTACAGACTTTGAAATTATTTTTGATGTTGTATTAGGCGCCATGTGTATAGCTTTTGCTCCTGTGTCCTGCACCTGCCCGCTGTTTGCGAATGCGACGGACAATATATTTGCGTTTGATTTTTCTCCCTTCAGTATTACACTCGGGTATTTCATAGTGATTTTACTGTTATGTGCGAATATGCCATTTGCAATAAAGTTACTTGCACCTTCAACTTCTATATCATATGTTTTTTCTTTTCCAATATATTCCATTTTCATTACTGGAATAAGATTAACCTCTGAGAGTTTTTCGTCTGAAAAATAAAGGAAATAATGTTGATATTCTTTGACTTCTTTACCTAATGGTTTTTTTTCTTTTCTAACCCATTTACTTATTTTTGATGGGTTTAACCCACAAGATATAGCTAGTATTTTTGTATCCTCTAAAAGTTCCTTATTAACACTACATAAGCTAATGTTTTTGTGGCCTTTTTTTGCGTATCCGTCTGCATCAATGTAACCTTCAATGAAAGCTATCTTTTGATTTTGAGGCAACTTGAAAACCCATTCTGGTATCCTTTTACTTTTTGCAAGACCAATAAAGCCTAGCGTTCTTATGAATTTAACAAGATTTGCAGAGCCTATTCTTATCATGTTTTTGTATTGAGTATAATTAACATTGAATATACTGTTGAGCAACTCTTTTATCTTCTTATTTGACTTATCAGATTCTGGTACTGCAAAACATACTCTCGCTTTATCTAAAAATCCGTCACCAATGTAAAAGCCTAACAACCACATTAGATCCTCTGAGGTTTCCGTAGGTATGTTTATATATTTTCTTGTTTTTTTTACCCTTTGGAAATTATCTATTCTATAAGATTGACCTTTATCTGGTAATTCACCAGAAATTGCAATTAAGTCTCCTTTTTTTATTTTTTCCAATGGCGCCCATGACAGCTTTGATATTTTACCACTTTTTCTTAAAATTAAAAACGGATGATTTTTTGTAGCAACTACCTCCCTGTAATTTGATGTTATTAATTTGTATACATCTGTCGGAGAGTTAATCTTTTTAGCAACTACTTTTTGTGAAATTAATTTCAGACTTTCATTAATTGCATATACACTATCTCCTACATTGATATCTTCTACATTTTTGATGTCATTATTTGTTAATATTTTTGTTCCTCCAACTAAGCATCCGATATTTGCATCAAGCCATTCCACATAGGCATTTTCGTGCGCAACTGCTCTCTTAGTAACTAAATTGTAAATATTGCTGGACCAATTCTGCAAAGTTGTGTATCTGACTCTTGAATTTTTATGCGCAACTACTTCAACTACTGCTGCGTGCAGTGAATCAGTTGAATACGATGGTGCAGAACATCCTTCTAAATAGTGAACTTCCGCTCCTTCATCAACTATAATCAATGTTCTTTCAAACTGCCCCATGTTTTTTTTATTTATTCTAAAATATGCCTGCAATGGCTTGTCGACTTTTACACCTTTTGGAACATAGACGAAAGAGCCGCCGCTCCAGAATGCGGAGTTCAGCGCCGCGAATTTATTGTCGCCTGCAGGAACAACAGTGCTGAAATATTTTTTTACTAAATTTTCGTGCTCTTTTAATGCTGTGTCCATATCCAAGAAAATAATGCCCTGCTTTTCCAAGTCTTCTCTTAATTTGTGGTAAACTGTTTCGCTTTCGTACATAGCGCCTGCACCTGCTAAAAATTTTCTTTCCGCTTCCGGAATTCCAAGCCTTTCAAAAGTCTGCTTTATTTTTTCTGGAACTTTGTCCCATTCTTTGTATGTTTTTTCTGTCGAAGATGCATAATATGTTATTTTGTCAAAGTCAATTCCAGACAAGTCTGCTCCCCAATTCGGCATCGGCTTTGCCTTAAAAATTTTCAGCGCGTTCAACCTGAACTCAAGCATCCATTTCGGCTCATTTTTTATGCTTGAAATTTCCTTTACAGTTTCTTCCATCAGACCTGTGTCAATTTTCTTTATTACTTCAACATTATCACTGGAGGAATACTTTTTCTGTGCAACATCAAGAAAACTCGTTTCAACCATAGCCATTCTTCTCCAGCTCTTTAGCCAATGAGTAGTCGCCGGATTTTACTATTGTCCCTTCTTTCATTACGTGAACATAATTCGGCTTGAGATACTTTAGTATCCGCGCGTAGTGTGTTATAATCAGAATTCCCAATCCCTTCTTTACCATTTTCTTTATGCTCGTTGCAAGAGTTTTCAATGCGTCTATATCTAGGCCAGAGTCAAGCTCGTCAAGAATAGCTATCTTTGGCTTTAGAATTGACAGTTGCAGCACCTCAGACTTTTTCCTTTCACCGCCGGAGAAATTTTCATTCAAATATCTCTCCGAAAATTCTTTATTTATCTTCAATTCATTCAAACTTTCATCTATCCACTTATTCATGCTGAAAACAGAAACTATTTCGTGCGTGTTATCATATGCTGTCTTAAGAAATTCTCTTATTCTTACACCATTTACCTCGCTTGGATGCTGGAAGCTTAGGAATAGCCCCTTCTTTGCTCTTTGATTAGTTGGCATATTCGTTATGTCTTCACCGAATAATTTTATTTTGCCGCTTGCTTTATAGTTTGGATGCCCCATTACTGTCAACGAGAGCGTGCTCTTGCCCGAGCCGTTGGGCCCCATCAATGCATGCACTTCGCCGGGTTTTATTTTCAGGCTTACACCTTTCAGTATATTCAGGTCGCCTACGCTAACTGCTAATTTCTCTATTTCTAACATTATAATCACCTAATCAAAACATGCGCCGCACTGCTCCGGCAGTGCAGAATAATTCTTGTGTATCTGGCATATGAATCTGCTGTCTTTAATATACTCGGATATTTTCATTACTTCGCGCATGAGCATATTCTCATCTTTTGTCAGTGTTTGAGCAGCTTCCTTTATTAAATTCTTTATTTCTTCATTAAATTGTATTTCCTGGCCTCGTTTTGAATGTATGTAGTGCGATACAGTTGGCTCTGTAATGTGAAGTATATCCGCTATTTTTTTTTGATTCAGGCCTTTAGCCAGTTCTATAGCTAACTCGCGCCTTATTGCAGGTAATATATACCATACTTCTATTTCCTGCGGAAATGTTGCCAATTTCATAATTTAACTTAACTATAGTTAATTTTTAAAGCTTTCGTTGCTATTAGTAAACTTTTTAAAACAACCTGCTGTAGAACCCATAATGGTAGTAACTTGCGTTTCATGCAATGTGGATGTATCTTCCCGTAGCGGTGCTACCAAATTCGTTTGTCCAAACTGCAATGAAAAAGAGATAGTTAGATGCGGCAGATGCAGAGAACTTGCAATTAAATATACTTGTGCTTGCGGTTTTGAAGGTCCGTAATTTAGAAACTCTCGATTTTGTACAGGGCACCTACAAAAACACATGACGGTATATTGTTTATTTCAAAGCTCTTTATCAAATGGTTTAGTTTCTTTTCTTTGAATTGTTTGCCTCTATTTTTGCACAGATCTTTAACAGATTTTTTTATAGCTGTTAGAACCTTTTCTTCTGCCTGTTTTTTGCTCAATTTTTTGCTTTTGTAGTGATGCTCTACAAATATGCCGTATTTTTCCTGGTCGAAAAGGTACCAACCCAAACCAGCTGCTATATTCTCACTGCCGTCTGTTCTTTCTTCTGCGTATACCATATAGGCTTTGTCGCCTGGACTTCCACTCTCCTCAGCGTCTTTTTTTACAATATCCGCGCCCTTAGGTATGACGCTTGAAAGCCTAATTATGTTGTAATTATGCACGCCTGCATTTAGCAGTGCGTTGTCAAAAGCGCTCAATTTTGTAGAGCCTGTTCCGATTCCGGAAGTAACAAAGATTTTCATAGATAATCCGGCATATTTATGCCCAATAGGTTCATGACTTCTGCCAGAACTTCAAGGTATTTTTTAACTAATTTTACCCGCGCACCCTCGCACTCCGAACCGACAACCCTGCATTTAGTGTAAAATTCGTTGAACTTGTTTGCCAAATTGTATGCATATTCAACCAGAATATGCGGCTTGTGGCTTTTTACTACATTTTCAATTATCTCGTCTTTCATTAGCATATACTTGATGAGGCTTTTTTCTGATTCTTCTTTTAGCTCAATTTTTTTACTGCTTTTCTTTTTTGCATTTTGAAGTATTTTTTTTGCGCGCACACCCGAATATTGAACATATACAGAAGTGAATCCATCAAAGTCAAGCAATTTATCCCAGTCAAAAATAATTGTTGTGTTTGGATCAAACTTCAATACGAAAAATTTGAAGGCGCCGACGCCGACTATTTCGCTTATTTTTTGGCGCTCTGATTCGCCGATTTTCGGGTTTCTCTTTTTTAATTCTTCTCCTGCAAGTTCAATCACTTTATCTATAACTGCATCCGCGTGTTTTCCTACCCAGTTGCCGCTGCGGCCGCTGAATCTTCCTTCTGGCATCACTATATGTTTGTAGGAGAGATGATAGCTGTCCTCTGCCTTTTTTTCGTAGCCCATAATATTTACTGCTTCTTTTACAACTTTTTGCGGAAATTCCTGCTCGTATCCTATGATGTTGATTACAGCATCGCCGGAGCCAAAGGTTTTTCTTGTTCCTGAAGGCCATGTGCTCCACAAATTCTGCATGAATTTTTTATACTTGAAATTCACTTTGCTTACGCCGAGCTTCCACAATTGATATGCAATGTCTTTGCCTGTGTATGTTGGAACGCCATTGCTTCTTACTATTATTTTATACGGCTTCTTCTGCTCTGCGAATTCTTTTCCTGCTGAGCTCATATCAACAACTATACAGTCTTTATCTTTTCTTTTAATGAAGCGTCAAACAATTTGTATCCGACAATGTCGCTTTCCCATACTAGCAAATCATATGCGACGCCGAGTCTTTTTGCAGTTTCTAACTGCGACTTGACACTATCAACGCTTATTTTTTTGGCGCGCTCTGCAACTGCGTTATCCCCTTCTTCCATTAGTTTCATTATTTGCACTATTCTTTGTTCGACTTCTGCGTTTTCCTTTGCTATTCTTGAAGCTTCTGCGTACATCATGCCTTGCCATAAGTCAAGTTTCATGTCTCCTCTCTGTAATTTTACGTTGTCATATGCCCAAGTTGTAACAGCAACCTGCCTGCCCAAATCGTCTATGTAATTTTGTACTTCTGTATTGTATCCCATATATTTATAGCATTTTGAGATAGCATCTCCTAATAGCGCATTTCTTGAGTGTCCTATATGCCATGGCTTTCCGGGATTGACGCTTGTGTGCTCTATAATTATCTTTTTCTTTATCGTTCTTTTTTCTCTTTTCCTGTGCGGAGCACAGGGTGTTAAACGGGACATATATAAGCTCCTCGGCTCGGAAATGAGAAAGCTTGCTTTCTCATTTCGCTCGCTCTACGTCGCTTATAACCCTGCGCTAGCGCTTTTCTGCGCTCGCC
>CAYMQE010000031.1:0-3480 GCA_964392695.1 Candidatus Woesearchaeota archaeon
GAAAAATTTGATTTGATGAAACGCGTTAATGCAGTAATTTCAAAGGAAGTTGACTATTTGTCATTTGTAAATTTGCTTGCAAACTGCAAATTTTTAATAACAGACGGCGGAGGCGTGCAGGAGGAAAGCCTTACTATGAAGAAGCCTTGCATTATACTAAGAAAGAAGACGGAGCGCATTGAAGGGCTTTCAACTGGCATAAACTTTCTTACTAAGTTAGAGCCAGAACTCGCGAAGAGGTATATAGCAGAGATATTATCAGGAAAGCTAAATATGAATTACAAAAATCCATACGGCGATGGAACTGCAGCTAAAAAAATAGTTGAGGTGCTGATTAATGAAGCTTGAGCTCTTTTACTATCGCGCGGTATTGCTTGTCATATTAGCATTTTTTCTTGACTTAAACAACATACAGCACTGTCTTTGGGTTTATGAAGGAAGAGACTTATTTATCACGCGCGATTTCATTAAAACAGGAAAGCTGACATATTTCGGTGAGCCTTGGCTTCAACATCCATTCGGTTTTTACTGGCTGTTGTCTTTGTCTTTCCTAATCTTCGGAGTGAATGACTTTGCAGGCGAAATAGTTGTAGCCTTACTCGGCGCTCTTACAGGCCTATTCGTGTATCTGCTTGGCAAAGAACTTTTTGATAAAAAGACAGGTCTTATAGCTGCAGTCCTTATTTTATTCCAGCCTATATACTGGTTCTATTCCAACCGCGTACTTAATGATGTTCCTGTTATTCTCTTCTTGACAGCTGCATTTTATTTCTTCATACGCGGAGAGAAACGCAATGACAATAGGTCTCTTTACATAAGCGGATTTCTATTCGCCTATGCTATGCTGACAAAAATGATAGCTATTGCTGCACTGCCTGTAGTATTTTTCTATCTTCTTCTGCATAAAAGACTCAATTTTATTCGCGAGAAAAAATATTGGATAACTCTCACTATTTTCATAGCCACATTTTCCATTTGGCTATTATACAATCAGCTTACAGTTGGCTATCTATTCCCATTAGAGCTATTCTTGGGCAGAGTAACGCCGGGCGTTCATCAGCTTGACACTGCACCGTTCTCCTATTTCTTCGTAATGTTTATACCATTTCTGCGTTTGCCTCTTGCTATACTATTCTTTTTCGGCGTTGGTTCAATGTTACTTACAAAATTCAGAAATGCGTCCCTATTGATGCTGTGGATAACTATATTCTTTACACTTGCGTCGTTGCAGACCGTCAAAGTTGATAGGTATATAATGCCTATCTTCCCAGCAGTTGCAATCGTCGGCGGTTTTGGACTTAGCAGAATATTCAAATACCTTGGCAGTAACAAAATACTGGCTCAAGTAATAGTTGGTCTTATTGTTATAATGTTCTTTTATGTGTCCTTCAATGAAGCTGTTTCAATGTTGACCCGCGCTTCAACTTCCTTTTGTGGACTAAAAGAAACCGGCGATTACATAAAATCAATTTCAAGTGAAGATGATACATTAATAGCCGCTTCAAACACGCAAGTGAAGTGGTACTCTGATAGAAATCTTGTTCCCTTTATTCCGAATCAAAGCCCGCAGGAATTTGATGAATATGTGAAGAACAACAGCGTGGACTATATAATTGTGGATATATGGGAAAGAACCGCACCATCCTATATTTTCAACGGAACCGGTCTATGGCAGAATTTCCTAAATAATCCGGACTATCCTTTAATCTACGCCTATGAATTATCGCCACAGAATTACATTTCGTTTATTTATGAAGTACAGTCAAATACATAAAAGCCAATTTCTTTTTAGAAACATGATGAGATACGGAAGCGGAAAACGTTTATTTCTTGGACTTATTGTAGCTTTAATTCTGCTTTATTTTTCATTCAGAAACGTTGATTTTAGAGCCACAACTTCTTCTTTACGAGATGCTAATTTGTACTACTTATTTTCTGCTGTTATCTTAGTTGTTCTCGGCTTCTTTTTCAGGGCTTATAGGTGGAATGTTCTATTGAATGTTATTGGC
The DNA here is from genome assembly GCA_964392695.1 of Candidatus Woesearchaeota archaeon. Classification (GTDB taxonomy): domain Archaea; phylum Nanobdellota; class Nanobdellia; order JAFCGN01; family JAFCGN01; genus CAYMQE01. Next base: position 2,010 of record CAYMQE010000031.1, read on the forward strand.
TACAAGAATTCTTTTGCAGACACATTAAAAATGTTTGGAGGCGGAATGTTTCTGAACGCAACAATTCCTGGGAGAGCGGGAGATATATATCGAATATTTGTGGCGAAAAAAAGAGATATGAATCGCAGTCAAGTTCTGTCAACAATCTATATTGAACACTTAATGGATATTTTTGTTCTGTTTACTTTTGTTTTAATTACTATTCCACTTATTGCCTTTAGAGCTAAGATATTGAACGAACTTATAACATATTCCTCTATACTATTGTTCTTGCTAATTGCCGTTATAATTATAGGTGTAAAAAACAAAAAATTTGCATACAAGATTATTGCGTATCTTCCGTTTAAAAAATATAAACATTCTATTTTGGAGATAACCAGAAATATAGTCGCAGGGTTCGAAAAATTTGAAGCCAGAAAAATTATTTATCCCCTCTTTTTGAGTTTTTTTGTGTGGCTTTTTGACATTGCTATATTTTATCTGACAATTTCTTCTGTTGGTCTAGTTCTTTCCACTCCGATGTATGTATTCCTTTTGTCAAGCGCCCTATTGTTAATGGTTCTTCCAATTACTCCCAGCGGGCTTGGCGTTGTTGAATTTTACATGCAGTCTGTGCTGGGCGCAACAAATTTATCAAGCGCAGCAATTATAACCTACCGCTCTGTTAACTTTCTAACACTTCTTGCTGTCTCTTTCTTTTTCTTTTCTTCAGAAATGAAAGATTAAAACCCAAAGAAGAACAATGTAAATGCAATTACAGCAACTACGGCTTCAACACCTATAAGTGCAAGCGTTACTCTTTGCTCCGTCACTTTACCTGACTTCATAACGACGTGCGTCAAAGAATAAATTTCTTCGTAAGGCGCTTCTATAAAACCGTCTTTTAAATTTCCGTAGCTTCTTGCCTTGAACTTACTTGATGCTTTGAGGAAGAACTCTATTATCCAAGGTATAAAAAGAAATGCTGCGAATTTTTCCATGTTGCCCACTATAGCTATTGATGCGTATATTGCGCCGATTAAATATGTGAGGGAGTCGCCGGGAAGAATTTTTGCAGGATACCAGTTTTCCATTAGGAATGGAATAAGCGCGCCGACTGTTGTAAACGCAATTAGTCCTGCTTCTATCCTTCCATTTAGAAGTGCGAATATTCCGAGTGCAAACATTGAGACAACACCAAGTCCTGCTTCAAGCCCGTTTGTTCCAGCAAGCATATTGTAAGCATTGCTTACGAATACAACTGCCAATGGAACTAAAATTAGAGGATAAATTATTCCAAACTCCACATTGCCTATTATTGGAAAGTGCATTGTTGTTGTTCCAACTGCAATAGCCATTAGCGGAACTGCTGCAAAGAAAGTCAGCAGGGGTTTCTGCCATTGTTTCAGCCCCTTTCTATCCCCTTTTTCCTTTCCTAAATCATCTAATGTTCCTATCAGTGTAGCTACTAAAACAGTGCCAACCACAGCAA
>CAYMQE010000031.1:3490-9313 GCA_964392695.1 Candidatus Woesearchaeota archaeon
TGTTGAAAGAATGTGTTCCATCCTATCAACAAAAATATGCTTGCTAAAAATCCGAAAGCAACAATTAATCCGCCTCCTGTGACTAAAGTAGGCTTGTCTTTTTTTTGCTGGTCAATCGCTGTTATTTGCGCCCTTTTTAAGAAAATTTTTATCGGCTCTATTACAATCCAACTTAATAAAAATGCAACAATCATTGCAATACTATATATCACAGCAATTGAATCTACCATTATTTACCAAACTCCTCATAATTTATCTTCCATATTTGAATATTTGTTCTCTGGCCTAAAAGACTTTGTATGTCTTTTGTAACTCCATTATCATATACAAGTTCAAATCCCGGAACTTTTTCTTCTGTTACATAAAGTTTAGTGAAGAGCATGTCCATTGTTATGTTTGGCATGAATATAAGTCCTGCAGGAGCACTTAAGCCATTGCCTACTGCTGTAAGCCCCCAGTCTACATAGCACTCTTTTACTCCATTTGAGCGTATTTCTATACACCCGCTACCTCTGACACATCTGCAGTTGAATGGCAACATTGTTGATTGTCCTGTGCCGGCTATGTTCAAAAATCCAACTGGTTCAAATGCTGTAGTGTCATTTATCGGCGCTAAAATGTTTGTTACGTATGTGCTTCCAACTGGGAACAGTACGTCATTGTAAATTATGTCCTGAGTTGTAGGTGCTGCTCCAGAAGTCGAGACATAGACAAGCATGTTTGTCGCGTTTGACGCCTCTTTTACTATATTCTTGTCAACACCCTGCAGGTAGAATATAGAGAACCACACGTCCTTTAAACCTATTCTCGCTATCTGGTAAAATTTAGGAATGTCATCATCAACTATTAGCAAATAACTTGGCCTTGCGTAGTCTTCCAATACTTTTACGTATTCTGTTTCGTTATTAGACGTAAAGAATTTCTCTGCGGCGTAGTCCGGAGGCCTGTAGTTTCCGCCGTCCAGCACAGTGGCTCTTTCTCCCAAAGACTGCACCCAGTATCCGTAGTCCACCAATGTATGAATACTGCATCCTTTGGTGTGTTGTCTCTTATCCAATCCATTGCACGGTCCCAGTCATCGCCTTCGTAAACATCTGCTCTATAGCCTTGCGACACTGTTGCATAGCCGACTGATAGCATTGCAAAGTAATTTGCTAAAATGAATATAAGAACAAATAATTTTGCCGAGCCCAAGTATAACTTATCCTTAGTCTTTGATGAAATGAAGTCAACTAATTTTATCAGTCCATATGCGGATATAATTAGTATGCTTGGCGTTGCAGAAAATATGTTTCTTACCGCAGTTCTTCCTGCTAATATTCCAAGAATATTCCAAATCAAAAGCAGAAGGAGCGCGGGCTTCAATTCTTCTATTTTTTCTTTTTCTCTCCATACTTTCAGGTAGAAGATAAATAATCCAAGCAATAACAGATAGAATGAAGCTGTGTAGTAATTTCCGAAAATTTCCTTTGTCCATAAGTGCTGTGGCAGATTGGAGAAGTTGCTGAAGAAAAGGAAGCACACAAATGCGAATATTCCTAAAGACAGTATGAGTCTTTGTTTCTTGAAGACGCTGAAGAATTCATAGCTAAGAGCGAAAATTCCCAAGAAGTATGGAAGCATCGCCCATCCCAGACTGCCCATCCATGATACGCCACCACTGTAGAAGACAGGCACTTGGTTTTCTGATACTGACTCTGCATGCCTGCTTCTTGGACCTGCTTGGAATATTGTTACAACAGAATTAAGCGTGTCTTTCATGAAGTCGTATCCAAATATCATGAATGAAACAGCCAAGGCTAGTACAATTCCAGTTGCGAATATACCTACGCCCGCAGGCACATTTTTAGGCAAGAGCTTTGCGACGAATTTGTACGCAACTTTTCGGTACACGCTTAAGAATATAGCCAGAAGAACAGGAACAACCATTAAATTCCTCGCAAAGTTTATAATCCCGCCGATTATTTGCATCAGGAAGTTGTCATACGGCGCAATGGGATTGATGAAGTAAGCTAAGCCACCATATCTATTTGTCGCGAATGTAAGTATCGGGAACAATACGAGCGCCCATATAATAAAAATCCTGAAAGTTTTTTCCTTTATTCTGTCAAGAGCTATCTCTACTAATATGTAAATGCTAATGCTGGAGAATACGAATACTATACCTCCCCATGATAAACCACCTAGGCCTGTAATGAATCCTGATAGAACTGCGTAGGCGTACGATTTTTTCCCGCTGCTATTTAACGCTTTAATGAAGAACAGTAGCGCTGTGAAAATAAGGAAAATTGCTATTGCTTCTTTATCTGCAAAACCGCCGGCTGTTCTGAATATGTAGCCCGGAACAACGCTGAGGAAAGCAGTTGACGCAAGCGATACTCTGTAGTCTTTGAATAATTCCTGCACCAAAAAGAAGAATGATATAAATGACAAAGCGCCAAAGACTGCCGGATATATTTGGAACACCCACACCAAAGTTACATTTGGAAAGAACGGCTTCAATAATTGATATATCCAAGCGTTGATATACGAATGAAGTGTTCCCTCTGATCTTGTGTCATAACCGCCAGGGTAATATCTTAGCGTGTCATTATGCGGGATGCTTCCTGTATCAACATAATATTGAGCATACCTCAAAAAAATATACGGGTCAAGCCCGAGAAGCTGGTCGCCTAAATATTTAACATTGCTGAATCTTATGTAAAAGCCCGCTAAAACTATAAAGGCCATAGCGATGTAGATTAACAATTTTTTGTTCTTCTTGTAAAATGACGTTATTTCGCTGAAGGAGATTTCATCTCCTACTATCTCTTCTTCCTCCTGTTTGACTTTTGATTTTATCCTTTCTGAATTTAGAAACAGAATGGCGCCAAGTCCACCCATAATCAGCGCCCAGATTAAACTATTTGCTGAAAAATAGAAAAACATCCCGACTAAAATGAGGAATACACCTATCCAATGCTGATTGTTCTTAAGATCCTGCATAGTGAGCTCTTCATTTTCGTCCATTAAAGCACCTCAATAAGCGCCGCAAATGCTATTGTTATCAGTGATAGTGCTATAAGCATGCTACTATCCTTTAAAACTTCTTTGAATTCCCCCTGTCTTATATCTTTTCTGATAACAGCAGCGCTGAGAATGCCCCCTGCTATTGCAGCTAAAAAATATCCCAATATCTCAAATATTCCGTGCGTCATGTATGTGCCAAAGCCGATATTGACTGCTTGTATGTAACTCCCTAGCGTTGGCGATAACAACGCAGCTTCTTCCTTTATTACACCTGCAATAGCGACTGCAATAACACTTGCATTCCATACTATAACGAAAATTGCGCCGCTTCCGAAAAGAAAGGAAAAGAATAGTGTGAAGCCTATGACTTTTACGTTATTCAGCACAATTCTCCAGAAATCTCCTGAATTTACAGCAGAGCCGGAGAAGTCATTTCGTATGCTATTTATTGTGTTCACCTGCCTTTCAAAAGCATTGCTTCCATAGACAAGGTTCCACATAGTGTATGCTGTAAGAGTTCCTAGAAATAGAAGGAGAAAAATAAGAATTACGTCATTGTGTCTTTTGAAGAAAGGCATTTTTTGTTCATATTCCGCTTCCTCGCTTTTCAATAAATTAACAAGAAATGGCACCATTGAGAACGTGGTTAGGAATACGAGAGCTATGGATTTATCAGACGGAAAAATCCATTCCGCGATTATAATTCCAACTACTGCATAAATAAATCCGAGCAAAAATAGGTAACTTGGGTCTTTTCTGGCTTTCGTTGGATTTACAAGCGATTCAAGTACCACAATTAATAATTAAATTATTCTCTTTTTATACCTTCTCCATCCTCATTAGTTCGGTTGTTCTTTATCATTGTTTTTAATTTTGTATATATTTTTTTTGTAAACTCAATAACTTTTTCTGCGTATACTTTATCAATAATAGTCCCATAATATAACATTCCATTCCTAAAAAACCGCATTTGGTCCGCAAACCGTACATCTCTTTCATTAAAGCCTAATTTTTCCAGATAGACCACTTCCGCTTCATGCGCTCCAAAGCCGGATGCATTATATCCATCTAAAAGCATTTTTGCTCTTATCAGCTCCATCAAAATATCATAGCATAACTTTACAAAAATATTTGCGTTAGCATCACTTAACTTTATTTTTTGTATCATCTCTAACAAGCTTGAATAGCTATTTTCAGATTCTTTAATAAGGAATTCGGCGCGGGGATTATCTATCCACTGTTTTTTAACAATATTCTCAACTATAAATTCCTCGAATTTTTTTATTCCTTTCATAGTTCAATTCCTCCAGCGAGCAAAATTCCATTGCACAGGTTTTCCTTCAAATTTTTGTGAATGCTCTTTAGCGAATCATAAAAATTTATGTTAATTTTTCTTTCCAACAATTTTTCATAATTTGTGGCGTCAATTGATTTATTTTTCCTGCCAATTACTACTATATCTATATTTGTGTTGATTATATCTTCTCCTCTTGAATAGCTACCGAATAAAATTATTGTTGCTCCGGCAAACTCTTTTTCAAGAAAATCCGCAAGCCCTGTTTCATATATTTGTCTTAAATTATCTGCTCGTTTTAACTGCATTACCTTATGATAATCTCTGTTTAATTGTATTGACCATCTTTTTGTTTCATTGTCTTTATGTGTCTTGATTAAATTTTCCTTTTCCAGCTCTGGTAGTGCTTTCATTACTGCCGGTTGTGTGAATCCCAAGAAATTTGCTATTTGTCTCTGGTTTAGCGATACTCCTGCTTTTACAAACAAAAGCCTAAAAATATCCTGCTGAAGGTTTGTTAACTTAAGTTTATATATATTTATCATAGTTAATATATATTTACTTTAGTTTATATACCTTGTTATTTTCCAAATAATTCTAGTATCCTGCTCCTGCCGTGAAATCCCAATCCAGTCTCTTTTGTCTTTATCAAACCGCTGTCTTCCAGATATTTTACATTGGATCTAAAATACCTGGAGCTTATCTGCGTTCCATTTTTTTGGAGCAATTTGTAATAATAACCGCTGACGTTTCCAGATTCTTTTTTTACCAATTCATATATTTTATTTTGAACTTCTGTTAAACTTTCTACATTCGTCTTTTTTCTGAATTCCGCGATTGTTTCCATAGCGTCTTTAATATGCGCCTCATCCACTTTTTTGGACGCGTCTTTTTCCGCGCACCTCCCTGCTTTGTGAAGCAAAAATATGCCGAGGCGAATGTCGCCGTGGTCATAAACGCTTTCTGTTATAGCAAGAAGATCCGTCTTAAATACTCCGTCTTGAAACGCATATTTTATTCTTTCTTTTAGAATTCCTTCTATTTCTTCCTTTTTATAGCGCTCAAATTCTACACCCTCAAGACATAGTCTTGACAATAGCCTTTCATCAATATTCCCGAGAAATTCTTTTTCATTTGTGATTAAAATGAAGCAGGCACTTTTTCCCAATCTTTCAAACAGTTTGTATATGAAATCTATATCTTCGCACTTGTCAATTTCGTCAAATGCAAGAACACACCCCTTATTTTTTTCGAGCTTGCTAAAGATATTTTCTGCTATGCTTTCTGTAGCTACACCTTTATCTGGAAACGGCAAATTTATTTGTCGCGCTATATCTAGAAATATGCTGTGTTGCGTCGGCGTTTTCCAGCAATTTATGTAAATCGGCTTTATTTCATCCGTAGCTTCAGACAATTCATTCAACACGAATTTTATACTTGATGTCTTTCCAATTCCCGGGCTTCCTGTAACGAATAAATTGATTGGCTTTCTGCTGTGAAACAGCGGTTTTGTAGCATCT
>CAYMQE010000032.1:0-8082 GCA_964392695.1 Candidatus Woesearchaeota archaeon
TTCAGATGGAGAAGTTATACTGCCATCCACTCCCTACACTATTTCAACTTATGAATTACCTGACAGAGTGGAACTCTCTGTTCAGATTACTCTTCTGATTATTGGCATTTGCGTTGGCATATTGCTTGCTGCTATACGCGTTAAATAGCTAGTCTTCTTCATCCAGCTTTCTCAGATAGTAGTTGATATCAAAGTATTCTTTCTTTAGTAAAAGCGCCTCTTCGTATAAACTGGATGCTGGAAATTCTTCGCCTATCGCTAAATTGTTGATATTCAGTCGGCCTACTAATTCATTGTAAAGTGTTATGTTAAGAAAACCCGGTTTTACAAATAAGTTTATCTCTCTGACAAAATTTGATTGATTTTGCATGTCGCTTATAGTTGAATTAATAGTCTTAATTACGCCGTCTGTTTGTAATGTCAATTCGCCTAAAAGCTTGCCGTAAGCATTAAAGGAGAATACTACACCATTAGTTATGTTCATGCCAATAATTGCATTTTTATTTTCATAAGGAAAGAATCTGAAGCCTCCTACTAAAAACTCTTTGTTTTCCATAAGTTCCATACCGAAACTGTAGGTGAAATTTCCATATTTTAAATAGTCTAAAATTTGTGTTTTATTTGCATTCGGCAGATAAAGCGCGTCTCTTTCATCGCATAGCGAATCGTAAACAGTGTAATTCATATTTATTCCAAATAATGGATGCGGCAAAGTAAGATTTCTATAGTTGATGAATTCATTCATATTCCAATACGAGAATTTATTGGCGTCGCTCATTTTTTGCGCCAGATTGTCTCCTATAATGCATGATTGGTTTGATTCATAATCAACATATTTATACCAGTCATCGCCTTTGTCTATAATCTTGTTGTCATCTACTCCGATAAATTGCAAATTTTGCGAATCATCATCTCTAAATGCACTGTATGTTATCAAGGCAATTGCGCCTAATGCAATTAATTTAAACTTTTTTTTGTTTGGGGCGCCGGCTTTTTTTAAGAAGTCTATTTTAGAATTCGTCCACTTCACCTTCTTTCGACGATTTCTTTTTTATTGTTGAAAGTAAGTAAAGCGGTGGTATAGCCATTAAGGCATACGCAAATAGGTTGCTTTTGTATAAGTTTGAAGACAGCGGGAAGTTGTCGTCAACTTTTATATCATCAATCATTAAGTGTCCTAGTAATGGGTTGACTATGACCATATCAAAATCATCGTTGTATGGAACAAAGTAATTTATGGGTTTTATCATTTTATTATTTACATATTCTTCATATGTTGAGTATGCAATATAGTCCTCTAGAATATCTTTATTGGAAAATTCGTCAGTTAAGAGCATTAATCCTGTGAAATTCAGTCCAGATGTAGTCTTATTTTCAATAATGTTGAATGATGGGCTACCATAGACTAAGGCTTGTGTTATTAGGATGCCGTTGTGCGTGTCGTTAAGCACTCTTTTGAATCTGAACATGCCCTTCAAAAAATCATCAGTAGTCGCTTTTGGCAGGTCTTGGTTTGGTTTTAGTGTAACGCCGTAGGCGTACCTTCCATATTCATCAAGCGAGTTGTTGTACTGCGGCAGTTCCTGCAGAAAATCTGTTACATTGTAGCTGTAATACTTGCCTTCAAAATTATTTTTCAAAATCATATTTCTGGAGTGGCTGAATTCTTCTAGATTATCTAAGGAGGGCAGTTCATTATCCCTGCTGTTGTTATACGCATAGACCCCGAGAGAAAGTGTGATAGATAGAGCGAATATTTTTAATTTACTGCTCTTTCGTATACTCCTAAACTTTATTTTATCAGCCAGTCCCATCCTAAACCCGAGTTAATGCTATGTTTCGGTAGTACCGCGTTGTTTTTAACTCTTTTCTTCAGCGAAGGCTATCATAAGTTCTTTTTCAGATGTGTTGTAGCCATAGAATATCCTTACACTATAGTCTCCCTGCGTTAGCGTGAGCGAGTTATTAACATCGTATTTTACGCATTTGCTGTTGACATTATAGTCAGTTGTTTCTATGCAGTCTGAAGTTTCATTTACGTAAAGGACAGCCCCCTTTGGAACAGCTATTCTAATATCAGACCACGAGCCGAATTCATTCCCAGATGCGAGGAGCTCCATTCCTTCTGAAATATCTTCAACAGCGTTTCTTAGATTTTCCCTGTCAACAAAGTAGCCGAAGAAGTCTGTTACATAGACGGATGCATAGAGAATGAACAGCATTGCAATAACTGCGATTAAATTACGCAGAGGAAGACCTTCCATAACTTTAAGGCAGACTGCCTGTTGCGTTTGCCAATGTGTCGTTTACTTTGAATACAGCGTCGTATATACCAAGGCTGATTATATCCAATACGTCAAGTATGACAGCCAGAATTATTACAGCTACCAATACCATAATCATGTATTTTAAAGGCAGTCCTTCTACTCCCCTTTTATTCATAAATTTAGGTGCGTAATTTGGCTTTATAAATCTATTCTTTAAAGAATCGCCGATGCCAGTAATGGCAGTAATATTGTTGCATCCCCTTCTATTGTAATCTGCGGAGCTTCCTCTTTTACCTTGCCCCATGAAATTGCTTCAGTCAGACGCGCGCCGGATAGAGAGCCGTCGTGTTCAACTGCTGTTGTGATATACACTGCGTAATCAAGGCCGTTTTTGAATTGGTTCCACCAGATAACATGGTGTTTGGAAATTCCGCCTCCTATCATTAGTGCTCCGCTCTTTTTTGCTTTGAACACAATCTCTGCAAGCTCATCTTCGTCTGCAAAAACGTCTATCATAACTTTTTTCCTCTGGCGGAACATCCATATTTGCGAACCGACAGAACCGTCTGTTATGCCAGGAATGAAAATTGGAATTTTATTTTTGTACGCCCAGTAAAGTAAAGATTCTTCTTTTTTTGGCTCGCCTTCAAGGAGCTTTCCTAGCTCGTAGCAGAACTCTCTTGTTGACATTATATTCTTCTCTGAAAATATTTTTTCCAACAAAGGCTGTATTTTGGTTTCTAATATTTCTCCATAAGAACTATTTGGTATGAACACATTGCCAAGTCTATTTATACCTTTTTTATGCAGTTCAATATCGTTTGCTTCGAATTCGCCGGCGTAATAGTCCTGCCATATCCTTGCTAGGTCATGATCCAGCGTGCCGCATGTTGTTATTATTGCGTCAAATTTCTTTTTTTTGATTAAGTCAACTATAACACCGCGCGTTCCTGTTGACATTATAGCTGCTGGGAATGAAAGGAATTTCACACAATCTTTTTCTGCTTCCATTTTTTCTAAAATTTTCGCGCCGACTGCCAATTTTTTTGCTGTAAAACCGCCGGCTAAGTGAAACGAATTCATCAATTCTTCCATGCTGTTGGAAGAATTAATTTTCAGGTCTTTCACAGGCTCCATGACTTAAACGTTGTATGGCTCTTTAAAAACTTTTACAAAAATCCGCTGGATAGGATAATGCTTATAACGAAAACTAAAAATGCTATAGGAAGCTGTGTCAAATCTTTTTTCAATGACAGGTCATTATTTGAGCTCTTTATTATTGAAACAAATCTTATGAGCAGGTAGCTCAGAGCTATTAGATAGACTCCGACCATTAATTGAAGAATATCAACAGATAGTATGCTGTTGTTGTCCAAAAATAAATTATATCCGAATTCTTCGAGATTAATACTCGCTCTTGAAAGGACTTTGTTCATTATGCCCTGCATTGATACTATAAGACCGCATACTATGGGCCCGAATAAGAATGCGGTCATATTCATCATTGACAGCGATGTTGTAAGGCTGTTCTGTATGTACTCATTCGTCTTTTTTATTTCTGACAGCTGTCCGCTTAGACTTAGCATCGCTTCTGAAACAGCTTTTGTGCTTTTTTTTGAGCTGTTTACGAATATTCTGAAAGCTGATTTTATCCTGCTTGAATATAAAATGCGCAGCACGCCGTGTTCGTTGTCAAAAAATGCGCGCTCCATAGTGAAGCTCCTTTTTCTCATCAGTTCTGACGCCTGATTAAGAACTGCTGATAATTTGTTTTCCGGCATTGTTTGAGCAACCCCTCTTATAGCATCTTCTGGGCTTCTGTTCTCGCCTGTTTTTGAGCCGAGATGATAAATTACATCATTCAACTCATTCTCCATATCTTCCAATTCTGCGCGTTTTTTCAGATTTTCTTTTGAGCTCATCCAGTTGTAGATGGCTATTGCAACTGCTATTCCTCCGACTATAGTCAGTGTGCCCCATCCTTTTAACAGCGTCTCTTTTCCCAAAAGAAAAATTATGCCAGGGAATGAAATTAAAATTCCGAGCGCCATGGCGTATATTTTTTCGTTGGCATAGCTTTTAGTTTCTGGTAGTTTTATTTGACTGTAGGACGCCGGTTTTCTAGCTACTATAGAATTAGAATAAAAGTATACCGCTATTAATGAGCCCATCAATATTGCAGTTATATTCAAGGAAGACGCGCTGGATACGCCGATGAATGACAGTATAGGCAGCATTGACACTGCTACTAATGGAAGGACTGTGCCGAATGAGAAGAGTATCATTGTTGGAATTCTCATTTCTTCTGCGTACTTTCTATTTTGCAGTTGTATGTCGTCTAGAACAACTTCCAGCGCTTTTTCCAGTGTTCGTAATCTGCGGGATTCAATTTTTTCTGAAAAAGATGCTCGTATATTATATAGGGCGTGTTTAAATCCAGGTGACCATGCTCCCCATTTCACAGCTAATTCGTCCAGCTGTTCGCTTATTCCAGCACGTTTTCCACTCCAGTGATTCCAGATAATTTTTTTCATATCCTCCGCAATCGGACCGTCGGAATATTTTCCAGCGAATGAGACTGCCTCTTCAAGATTTGAATTCTGCTTGAGTGAAATTACAAGATTTACTATAACATTGGGTATCTCATTCAGAGCTGCTATCTTTTCTATTTTCGTTTTCTGTTTTGGATATTCTGTAATTAAATGCCCCGCTGTGAGCGAAAGAAATAGTGCGAATACGAAACCTGAGAATTTGAAAAAAGTTGCAAGAGGAAGAACTGTTGCAATGAAGATGGCGAGCATAAAGACGCGAGAAAATGCTATTATCTCAGTGGGTTTTACATTCCACTTTAGAAAAGCTATCGCATCAGCGAATTCTTTTGAATAGTTGCCTCTCTTTAAATATTCCAATCTTCCGCATGCATGAATTAATTTTTCTATGTACATAAAATGGGCTCGGCCGGGATCGAACCGACGACCTCCGCGGTGTAAACGCGACGTCATAACCTCTAGACCACGAGCCCGTATTAGAAATTTTACCGCTTATACTTTTAAAGCTATTCCTTAAAATCGCCCAGCTCAAACATGCTCTCTATAATCTCCATGCACTTGTCTTCTCTGTCGCTGTGTATAAAAATGTGGTTGTCTATTGCTGCTATTGTTGTGTCAGTGCCAAGGAGGAAATATGCCCGTCCCTCGTCTCTTTTGTTCACGTCGTTCTTTTCAGTTGCTAACGTATAAAGTCTTTCATCAAATGTTTTCAGGAAGTCAGTTAGAAATTTCGTCACTGCTCTTTTTTCTCCTGCTATCTCTACATATATAATCCCCTTTCCTCTTTTTATCCTGCTCAATTTATGAGGCATATTGAAAATAAATTATGATTAGTTTTTAAAACTTGTTATAGCGATAACTTTTAAAATGACGCGCATACCTATCCTATATATAATGTCGATAGAAAATTTTATCTACAAAATTTCGTGCCAAGCGGATTTTCTTCGAGATAGACTGAATTTTTTAATAATTAAGGAGCTGTCTGGCGATGTGCCGGATGATGCGCCGATTTCTCCATTTGATGCCTTTCATTTTGTTGAACTATTCAGGTATTCTACTGAATTTACGGAAGATTTGCAGTTGAGAGTTGAAGGCCTAATTGGTATACACATAGAAGGCGATTCTTATAGCGAATATTCTCTGCGAGAATATCTGGATAGAGTGTCTATGGATATAGCAAATGACGAAAAGGGTATATTATTTGAGGAAATACCTCTGCTTGAAGGCGGAGTTCTTTATTGGCCCAACTAAACAAAAATCTTTAAAAACGAGCTAATTTAACAAAGTGCTATGAAGCTTAACATTTCAGACCCAAAAATGAAAAAGACGTATAGTGTAGATTTGGGTGAAAGCGCAGTTCTGATAGGCAAGAAGCTGAACAGTGTAGTAAATGGCAATGAGCTTGGCTACGCTGATTATGAATTTAAAATCACAGGCGGAAGCGACCAGCAGGGCTTTCCAATGAAGAAAATTCCAGGTACATATAGAAAGAGTCTTTTATTGACAAAAGGGCCTGGTTTTCGCTCGACGAGAAAAGGTTTGAGAAAACTGAAAACCGTGCGCGGCGATACAATTTCCCTGGAAATATCGCAGGTAAATTGTGTTGTAACAAAATACGGCGCTAAACCTATAAAGGAAGAACCACAAGCTTAAAAATGAATATACTTTCTTATCAACACATGCAAGAATCTATTTTGAATATAATGACAGCAGGGCATGTTGACCACGGCAAGACTTCTTTAGTGCAGGCTCTTACCGGCAAATGGTCTTCAGAGCATTCTGAAGAATTAAAGCGCGGTATAACCATACGTCTTGGCTATGCAACGTGCGTAATTCGAAAGTGCGATTCATGCGAAGGTTTTGAGGCTTATAAGACGGCAAAAAAATGCTTGACGCACAATAAGGATACGAAAGAAGTAAACACTTTCAGTTTTATTGACGCGCCGGGGCACGAAACTCTGATGGCGACAATGCTGAGCGGGGCGGCAATAGTTGATGGAGCTTTATTTGTTATAGCAGCGAATGAAGGAATACAGCCCCAGACAAGAGAACATTTGATGGCTCTGCAGATTTGCGGAGTTAAGAATATAATCATAGTTCAAAACAAAATAGATTTGGTTGATGAAAAACAGGCGGAGAAGAATTACAATGACATTAAAGAATTTGTTAAAGGCACTGTAGCTGAAAATGCGCCTATCATACCATTATCTGCACAGCACAATGCCAATGTAGATTTGCTTCTTGAAACAATGAATGAAAAATTCAAGCCTGTTGAAAGAGATGTGAAATCTCCTGCTGTATTTTTAGTTCTGCGCTCGTTTGATGTAAACAAACCCGGCGAGGACGCAAGAAAACTCAAAGGTGGCGTATTCGGCGGCATTCTTAAAAGAGGCACCATGAAAAAAGGCGATATTGTTCAAATACTGCCCGGAGTAAAAAAGTCAAAGGAAAACAAAGATGTATGGGAGTCTATAGAGACTAAAATTGTGAAAGTTGTTGTTAATGAGGAAGAATCAAGTGAAATTATTCCCGGCGGAAGCAGTGGTATAATGACAGAATTAGATCCTTTCCTTACAAAGGCTGATGCTCTTGCAGGCTCTGTGGTAACGATTAAAGGCAATGAAGTTCCTGTGTGGAATGATATAAAGCTAAAAGTAAAACTCCTTGAGCGAATAGTAGGCACTGTCTCTGAAAAGGCAAATGAGCCCTTGAAAATTGGAGAATCTCTTATGATTAATGCTTGGACAGCAAAAACAGTTGGGATTGTCAGAAAAATAAAGGATAGCACTGCAGAGTTAAATTTGAGAATTCCCGTAGCTATATACACTGGTGAGAGAGTCGCAATTTCGCGCCTTTTTGAAGGGCGCTGGAGGCTTGTCGGCTTGGCAGAGGTTACATAGTTAAGTGTATTATATCGCGTGTAATTCCAAAGCTTATGTGCACTGTTACAGCTAAAATTATGCCTAACCAGAATAATTTTTTGTCTGCTTGTATAGCCATTGTGAATAATCCCAAACTGATTATGTGTTCAAGCGCGTAAAATATAAAACCCACTTGTTTAGCCATGCCCAT
The DNA here is from genome assembly GCA_964392695.1 of Candidatus Woesearchaeota archaeon. Classification (GTDB taxonomy): domain Archaea; phylum Nanobdellota; class Nanobdellia; order JAFCGN01; family JAFCGN01; genus CAYMQE01. The sequence continues at coordinate 7,889 of CAYMQE010000032.1, forward strand.
CTCTATACCTGTTAGCAGGTAGTTTGTCAATGACATCAAAAATAAGCCCAGGAATAAAGATAATGCCGGTACAGCAACATCAGAGAAATCCGGCGACCAGTTCGAATCGCGCAAATACCACCAGCGTTCCTTCGGCGGAAAATACTCCAAAAACGGGCGCGGCGGCTTCACCTTCAAGCTGCTCGGCGCCCGAT
>CAYMQE010000032.1:8092-9280 GCA_964392695.1 Candidatus Woesearchaeota archaeon
GTGAACATAATAATCAGGCATTTGCTGAGTTCAATTGATACTGCAGTTATAATTATGCTAACTACGCCGCCGTATGATAGCTCTACATATTCATGTATCCATACCTCTGGATAGTAAAGCACCATGCCGAAAAACAAGAGCAGGAATGACGCTATGAAACTTTCAATGCTTAACATCAGTGTACTTTAATCCTTTTAAACTTAAATAAATTACAATAGCTGATGGAAAGGGTGTATCTGGATACAAGTATCATTTTGTATAGCTTTGAAAAGAAGCTTGACTTGAAAGATTCATTGTCAGAATTTATTCAAGGCCCATTTGAAGCGGTAGTGATAGAAAATGTTATGGAAGAGCTGAAAAAAACCAAATTTTTCATAGCTTTAAGAGAAATTCTTTCAAAATATAGTAAATTTGAGAAGGGCATAAAAGGACATGCAGATGACGTTTTAATCGCTTTGGCAGCGGGAAAAATTATAGCGACGCAGGATTACGGATTGAAACAAAAAGCTTTAAAAGAAAATATTAGGGTAATTACTGTTAGGCAAGGCAGGTACCTTGATTACTGGTGAAAAAAATGTATGAATTATTGACACTGGCGGACAAAATAAGAGTTCTCCCCCACATGTTTAAAGATAAACTAGAGGATTCTATACAAAATTCCATAATCGCTGAATACATCGGGCAGTTTACGAATGACAACGGCATTTTCATATCTTTTGTTAAAATAAATTCAATAGGCGAAGGAAGAATTATACACGGCGACGGCGCTGTTTACTATGAAACTGAGTTTGATATGCTGGTATATAAACCCTTCATGCAGGAGACAGTGAAAGGGGCTGTAACGGAAATAACAGAGTTCGGCGCTTTTGTGAGGATAGGCCCAATAGACGCGTTGGTGCATGTGTCCCAAGTTATGGATGATTATGTGTCATTCTCAAAATCTGGAAGCTTGCAGGGCAAGTCTTCGAATCGTTCATTGAATATCAAAGATACAGTGCTTGCAAGAGTTATTGCGATAAGCCTTAAAAATCTTCAGACTGCAAAAATAGGGCTCACAATGAGACAGCTTGGACTGGGCAATATTAAATGGATAGAAGAAGATAAAAAGAAGGCGGTGCAGTTAGTTGCTAAAGAGGCGAAGGCTAAATGAGTGAAAACGCGTGCAAAAAATGCAAACGTATATTAAAA
>CAYMQE010000033.1:0-9055 GCA_964392695.1 Candidatus Woesearchaeota archaeon
GTCCCAATCAGGATTGCTCTTCCTTTTCTCTAAAAAAGTCATTCCTTCTTTGGTCTCCCACCAGTTTTCTCCTGTGACTTTATATCCCAGCTGGTCTGCCATTGCTTTCAGTATGTTGCCGCCGACGAAAAGCTTCAGATTCAAGGCTTCGGCTATTGCTTTCGCAACTGTTGATTTTCCAGCGCTCGGCATGGAAGCGACGATAACTGACAATTTGCCATGCGGCATTTTCATTTCTTTGTTTTTTAAATCAACTACCATACAAGTAACTAGAAAGTATAGAGTTAATTATTTTTTCTTTCTGGCAATAATATCTTACTTAAGTTCTTTATTGAGCTTCAAACAATTAACGCCAAACATATTTCTCAAACGCCTTTCTGGTGAATAAGGAGAACATCAAAGAGAAAATTAAATAGGTTCCAAGCCAGCCGAATGAATAGCCGAAAAGTGTAAGGATTGCTCCAGCACTGCTAAAGGATTTTTGCAGATATACAAAGACGAACCAGAATGGCAGCATCGTATACATAGACGGCTTCAGTGTCAATCGCGTCATTTTCAACGACAAGCTCATCAAATCATTTTGCTCTTTTGAATAATCAGGATGCTTCGCGTCAAGCTCTTTCATTTTGCTTCTCTTCTCTTTCATATCATTTCGCAGTTTATTGTATTCGTCTCTATTCACAATTTTCATAAAAGCAATCTGGTTGAAGATAGACATAATCAAAGATATCAGCAAAATAGTTTCTAGCGCTCCCATGTTACCTGACACCCATTATCTTCTGCAACAATCCGCTTCCTGCATTTGTAGCGTATTCTCTTTGCACTCGTTCATACAGATCGTATATAATAATTACGGCAAGCAATATACCTGTTCCTCTGGACAATGAATTGAATAAATCGGCGACAACTGCCAACAAACCTACACTAAAACCACCCATTATTGCAAGAGGTCGTATATACCTATCAAGTATTCTTTCTAAAATTCTTGGGTCTCTTCGGAAGCCCGGAACGCTCAAGCCTGAAGACAATATTTGCTGGGACACTGTAGCTGCATCCTGTCCACCGACATAAACCCACAATACACTGAAAAGAATGCTTCCGCCAAGAAGAAAAGAAGAGTATACTAAGAGTTGCATTGCAATGTCGCTGAAAAATCCATAGGTCATTAAATCAGATAGTCTAGGCGGCTGCAAATATTTTACGAGGCCAGACGCCGGAACTTCTTGTGTGCCTACTGTCGTACTCTGTGTTGTAAATGTACCTAAAAATGGAATTCCAGCATGCGCTAATATCAAGCCCCAAAACTGCAAAGATGCAATAAATGCGGCTACTAAAATTACGGGTATGTTGCTCGTGTAGATAAATTTCAAAGGCCATTTTATACCACAACCGCGCACTCTTCCGAAGCTGAGAGGAATGGTAATCTTCACACTCTGCAGATAGACTGCCATTACAAATATAGAGAGTGTGGCGATTATTGTTATTATAGGGAATAGCGTGTCTCCTATGTTCCCGGTTATCAACAAAGATATAATCAGTGGAATTTGTCCTACTGGCAAACCAGTTGGACCAGTAAGGAACGAAAATGCATTTACAAATATTTCCTGGGAAACGCCTGCAGCTATAAACAAGGATATACCCGAGCCTATCCCCCACTTGCTCACAACTTCATCTAATAATAGCAATAGAATTCCTCCGGCGATTAACTGAAGAATTAACAGGAGCAAGTTAACAGTACTATTTTGAGCAGGAGGTAAAGCGCCGGACATAACGTACAACCCATTCTCAAATATTATGAAGCCTATTGAAAACAGTTTTTGCAAACCCTGATATCTTTGCTTTCCTTCTGTAGTGTTAACGTCTATTTTAATTATATCCGCACCTTTAAGCAGCTGCAGAATAATGCTCGCTGTGACAATAGGACCTATACCTAAAGTAATTAATGAGCCAAAACTTGCAGCCAAAAGAACAGACAGCGTCTCAAACTGCGCTTCGTAAGTAGGATCAAGTCCATATAATGGTATCATACCAAGAATAAAATAGATAATTAAAGCTGTACCAGTCCATTTGAATTTTTCGTCAAAAGAAATATGCCTCTTGGGATGTTCAACTTCAGGAAGGTTTAACAGTAAATTATCAAAGTTCGACACTTGCTTTTCCACCTGCGGCTTCTATTTTCTCCTTTGCTGTAGTTGAGAATTGTGTCGCAAAAACTTCCAGTTTCTTGCTTATACTGCCTCTTCCTAAAATCTTGGTGTTTTTCAAGTGTATAACACTTCCATCTATTCGTTCAAGCTGGTAGAGATTAATTGAATTAAGTCTTCGAATCTGTTTTCTAAGCGTGAATCCTGCTGGCTTTTTAAATTTGACAGGCTTTCCCTTATGCGCTCTTCTTTTTCCTGTTCCCGCCATGCCAAAACCACCGCGGTTTCCGCTTCCTCGTCTTCTTTCTCCGCTTCTGCGCATGTATCCTCTTCTTCTTCTGGCGTTGCTCATTTTGTCATTCTCCTGAAAAGTTCATTCACTCCCAATTTAATTTTTACTCCACCCAAAGGAGGGCAAAGATTAATTATTTTTGAATCCTTAAAATAAGACACTGTATCTTTATCAGCTTCACCGTAAGCGATATATGGTCTAGCTTTTCTTAGCATCTTCCTATTAGTCTCGCTGTCGTTCAAAAGTGCTGCGGAAAATTTCTTTTTTATACCTATATTAGCAAGCATATACTTGAAAGTAAAGGGCATATTCAATTTTCCTTTTACTCTAATTACCAAAAGTTTCTTATTCAATTCTTCTTTCATTTGCGCTCACACCTGCACTTTTTACAAATTCATCTGTAACATGCATAATCTTAAGTTTTTTCAGCGCCGCAAAGCAAGCTTTCATTAAATTTACTCTGCTTCTTCTGTCGCCGAAAGTCTTGGACCAAACATCTTTTATGCCCGCTAACTCCAATATCTTCCTGCACTCTGCGTGCACAGCAAGGCCTACACCTTTAGGAGCAGGCATTAAATATATTCTAACGCTTCCGCATCTGCCATAAACTTTGAATGGTATTGAATGTGGTGTTCCACAACCGCACTCCCATGAACCGCATCCACGCAAGATGCCTATAATATTTTTCTTTGCAGTTCTAAGTGAGCGTTCGCGAGCAGGTACAGTCTCCCTTCCACCAGACATTCCAAGACCTATATATCCATCTCTATTTCCAACTATAATCATTGACGAGAACTTGGGTTTGTTTCCTTCTGCTATTTTCTTTTGCGTTTGCTTGAATGCCCTTCTTTGTCCACCGCCAAACTTGCCTTTTGACTGTCCAATTAAAAGCAAGTCAGTTTCCAAATTAGGAATTAATTCATCCACTATCTCTGTCTCGCGTATACCAACACCTCTTTCAAGAAGTGACGAAATACTCTTTATTACGCCTTCCTTAACTTGTTTTCCTGCGCGTGTTTTTGGAATCCATTCAGCCATCTTTTTTCACACCATCTATCTTCTTTTTTACGGTTTCAAACAGGTCAACCAGCTTTTCATTTATGTGCTTTCCTGTTAATCTATCTTTATCCGGCAGTATCTTTTCATCATGCGGTATATTCATGCCAGCATCTATAGCCCCTTTGATAACAGCGTATACTCTGCCTTTGTGATGCGGACTTTTTACGCCAGCATCAAGTATGCATTCTTTTACTTTTGCATGTTTTCCAAGTAGATAACCGGTCAAATAAGCAGAGGGTAAATTTCTGCCAGCTATCCATCCGTATTCTGATAAATCCTTCGAATTAGCATGCGAGATAGTAACGTCTCCTGCACGCTGGTATTCAACAATATGAGCTATTACATATCTGCTAGTTATTCTTACAACAAGTCTCGGCTTTTTTCCTTTGACTAACCTAAGTCTGTGTGAGTAGTTCGTTGAACCTTCCCGTCTCCTCCTGAACTTAAGTATTTTCATGTTGGTTTACCTTTAGGAATAGTCTTCTTCAATGTTTTTTCTATATAAAGCTTCAAGTGCGCTCTGCTTCTGAAAAAGTTGCCCTTTATCTTTAAATAAGCATTCCAAAACTCAGCATTTGACAACAGATTTTTTTCTTTGAGCATTTTCAAGAATTTACGCTGCGGTCTAATCTTTGCTATCCACTTCTTTTTCTTTGAACTTCTAGCATTGAGCGTGCCTCTTCTTTTTCCAGGACCTTTTTGTCGCCCCTTTCTTTTTTGTTCTAAAGATGCTCTATATCTACCGCGAGATATTGACTTAATAGATTTTTTTGAAATTATACCTCTGTCTATAAGTGATTTAATATCCGCGCGCGTTATAGCCTCTTTTATCTCCTTAAGATGTTCAGCATCAAACTTTACCCTATTTTTTCCAACTTTCATTATTTTCGCGCTTATCCTTTTCTGTGTAGCTAACGTCATTGCGGTCCAACCTCTTTTTTATTCGGCTTTATAGCTCGCGGTTTTTTATCTTTTGGTGATTCTTTAATTTCCTTTACATCTTTTGCTTCTTCCTTCTTTTCCTTCTCCATCTTGGCTTTCTCTTCTGCCGCTTTGTGCCGCTTCTCTCTTCGTGCAGCGGCCTCCTGCATAATTTTTTGTCTATTCTTAACTTTTTCTTGAATTTTCAAAATTCCGGCTTCTATATCCTTCACGCCAATTATTTTGACATCAAGTTTCTTTGCTGTTTCCAGCAATAATATTCTCTTTCTACCGCCAATTCCAGAATTAAATCTTATCAATGAATTTTTTGGAGCTTTTTTCAGTTCTTCTAAATTGCCGACTCTAACTTCAATTACTCCAAGAGGATGCATAAATCTCTGCTTGACAGCTGTTCGCCCCCTCGCGGTAGGCATCTTGCCATACTGCTTCTGCTTCTTTCTTACCTTTGAGTGCAATCCTTTAGGCTTTCTCCATACATCTCCAAGCCTCTTTCTTTTTTTGTGCTCTCTTCTGGAAAATGCTCTTCTAGCCATCTAATTCACCCTTATCTTTTTGTGTTATGTAAATTCCATCCTGGAACACTCTCCTATCAACACCTCTTATTCTGCAAGTCTGCTCCAAATTTGGGGCAGTCTGCGAAACAGCTTCCTTATCAAGGCCTGTAAGAGTAATATTAGCGCCTTCAATGTCAATCTTAACACCTTCATATACTCTTGATTTCATATCTTTCTTTCTGCCAAGAAAATTCTTGATTATTATCCAGTTATCCTGCTTCTCTAATGTTACAGGAAAGTGCTTGTATACTATTTTGAGTTTGTAAGTATAGCCTTTCTTAACGCCAATCATCATATTTTTTATATGCGATCTAAATGTGCCTATCATTCGCCTGAATATCTTGCTGTCTCTTCCAGCTGTCAGTATAATTTTTCCATCAGATATTTTTATTTCAATTCCTGGATGGAAAAATCTGCGCGATAATTTATTAGTTCGGAAGCTGGCGCTGACTACATCATTATCAATTTTCACTTCAACTTCTTTTGGTATTGAAAGTTCGCTTTTCATTTTAGTACACGTAAGCCAACAATACGCCTCCTATCTTCTTTGATTTAGCTTCAACATGATTCATAACACCAAATGGTGTGGAGAGCACAATTATACCAAAATTCTTTGCAGGCAAGTATCGCTTTTCAAAACGTTCAAAATCTGTATACTTGCAAGGAAATCTTGGCGTGATAACCGCGCATCTGTTTATCTTTCCTATTAACTTAACTTTTATGGAATCTTTTCCTTTGCCGTCAATGTATTCATAGCCCCCTATATAGCCATTCTTTAGAATGACATCAAGAACATCGCGAATTAACTTAGATACAGGCCTAAGCATAACCTCTTTTTTTCCGACATTTTCAGCATTTTTTATTTTACCCATTGCGTTTGATAAGTTTGTCATTGTCTATACCTCGTGTCCATATTTCCTGAATCCAAGCTCAAATGCTATTTCCCTAAAGCACTGCCTGCATACATGCAGATTATACCTGCTTATATGAGCGCCGTATCTGCCGCAACGTCTGCATCTTCTGCTTCCGATTCCTGTTTTCCTAACCTTTGGAATATTAAACTGTTTGAATCTGATTAACTTGCCTTTCTTGTTAATAACCTGTTTCATTACTTTTTCATAGGTTCCGGTTGTCATACTATCTCAACTCCGAAACTTTTCTTTATAAATTCCATTGATTCTCCTGGTTTTATTTTATGCTTCTTTCCAATTTTTTCGGCAGAATATCCTGGACGTTTGAACGTTATTGCAACATCAAGTCCTATAATGCCTATTTTCGGGTCATAATTAACGCCGGGAATATCAATATACTCGTGAATGCCGAAGCTCACATTTCCGCTATTATCAAAGCTAGAGGACTTTATCTTCTTGTCAACAGCTTCAAAAAGTCTGGCAAGAAGCGCCATCGCTTTCTTTCCGCGCAGTGTAATCATTGTGCCTATCTCCATACCTGGCCTTAAATTCCACGTAGGAATTCTCTTGTAAGTTTTGGTCTTTACAGCTTTGGCATCTGTTATAACTTCCAGCAAGGCTTTCGCTTTTTCCAGCTTCTCTCCAGATTCTCCAACGCCTATATTCAGCGTTATCTTTCCTATTGATATATCCCGCATCATATTATTTTTACCTCGCTCTTTGTCTTTCCGATTATGAATGCATAATCTTCAAGAGTGTCATACGTTTCACCCGCTTCGTTTTTGAGGAATACCCTATCAGGCTGCGGGCCAATAAATGGCTTCATGTCTATAATTTCTGCAATCTCCCCAATGTGCGTACCGGCGATAACAAGCACTTTCATGCCTTTTTCAAACGGAAGATATTTCTTGATTTTCAACTCAGGCACGGTAATAATCAGCGTGCCTTTTGTTGGGTATTTATCAGCATCTTCTTTTGCAACTAAAATATTGTAGCCATTGCTCAAATTCAACTGCATCCTTCCATTTCTCAAAGCAGTTTTATTTGCCACAGTAACCATCCTTATGTTTGCGTCATCTGATATTTCAATAGGGGTCAGTCTTCCTTTTCTGTCGAAGATTATTCTGTAGTTCTTGTTTATTCCTTTTATCGTTAAGATATCCATAAAACCAACTGGAAATGCAACACTTTTTACAATTGATCCATCAACGAAAACCTCGCCTCTACTCATTAATTTTTTAGACTCCATATTGCTCTTTGTCAAATTGAGTATATTTCTCAAAATTACACCAATAGGCATAGAGGTATTTTTATTATGCGACCCTGGTTTTGCTCTTGTAATAAATTTCTTTCCTGTTTTCTTTATGTTCCATGCTCTAGGCATTTGTAATAATTTCATGTGTGTCATTGTTTAGCGCCACCTACTCTTTTTTTGTCTGATAATTCAATTGATGTAATCATCAAATTTGAAGGATGAATTGGATATTTCGCCTTTGAACCATTGGCTTTTACAAGCTCGGCTTTTTCCACAAAGACTCTTTCTCTCTTTAAATCTACTCCTTCAATCTTGCCAATTTTGCCTTTGAATTGTCCTCTCATTATTTTCACAATATCGCCTTTCCTAACGCCCAAAGTCTTGATTTTATATTCCTTTGCAAGCTCCTTTGAAAGCATTGCTTTTACTCTTTTTTGTTGTTTATGTAATAGTTTCATCATTTTTTATACCACCGTACTGCATATTTTAGCCACCTTTGGCCACCTGTCTATTACTTCTCTTGCAACAGCGCCTCTTATCGCAGTGCCGGAAGGAAGCCCCTCTTTCACATCTTTAATCAATACAACCGCATTATCGTTGAATTTAACACGCGTTCCATCTAATCTTCTGAATGGTTTTTTTTGTCTTATCACAATCGCTTTTACTACAGTGCCTTTAAGTTCTGGAGTGCCAACTTTAACCGCGCAGTTCACTAAATCTCCAACTGTTGCAGATGGCGCCCTGTTTTTTACGCCTTTGTAATTCATCACACTCATTACCTCAACTATTCTTGCACCGCTATTATCAGCTACCAGCACCTTTGCACCAGCAGGCAATGCACGCGTCATACTTGAACCAATTGCTTTCATTTCTTCAGCCTCCTTATCACAACAAAATTTTTTGTCTTGCTTATAGGCCGAGTTTCCATAATTGAAACCTTGTCTCCAACAGACACTTCCATGCAAGGAGGGAGATGCACTGCAATCTTTGTCCTCTTGGTAAAATAACGCTCATATTTTGTGGACTTAATCAAACGATCCCAGCTTACAATAATACTTTTATCCATTTTTGCAGATACAACTTCTCCCTCAAACATTCTACCGCGCAGGGATATTAATCCATGGAATGGACAGTTTCTGTCTTCGCATTTCTTCGCAGGCGCCTCTATACCAACTATACCCACGCTTCGCTCTACTGCTTTCTTCATCATTTTTTATTCACCTTTTTCTTCAGCCTGTCTTCAGGTTGTCCTACCAAATCTGCTCCATTAAGCATCACATATTTTTCGCCAAGTTTAAATTTGAATATCGAATTATTTTTCTGCAACTTCGTATCGCCCTTTAATACAAAAGTATTCTTAGTCTCGTCAATTATACTTCCTTTCTTTCCTACCAACTGCTTGTTAGTGCTGGAGCTTACTAAAACGTCAAGGCCAATCAGCTCATGTTTGATTAAATTTTCAGCAGTTCTCATTTTTCTTCCACCTCGATTGTATTCTCATTGAAACCTAAACTAATAAGTTCTTTTTTTATTGCATTTTTATGGTCTCCCTGCAGTTCTACCATTCCTTCTTTCACAGTGCCGCCGCATGCCATCCTATTTTTAAGTTTTTTAGCCAGCTCTCTTAAATTTATCTTCTTCCTATCTATCCCAGTTATAGTAGTTGTAGTTTTACCGTATCTTTTCTTGACTAAGGATACAACTACTTTTTGCTGTTCTTTAGCTATAGCTTCGCATGCGCATATACCAATCGGCAAACCGCAAGTCATACATATATCATTCATTTTTTGATGCCTCCAAGTTTTATTTTGATTTTAGCTATAGTTCTTTTAATGTATTTTACTCTACCAGGATTATCCGGCAGTACTTTATTGGATATCTGCATGCGCGCCTTGACT
>CAYMQE010000034.1:0-2085 GCA_964392695.1 Candidatus Woesearchaeota archaeon
ATCTTGCTGTTAACTTAAGCTTGTATGCAGTTGAGTCAACTGCATTGGGCGTAATTGTTCCGTATTTAGACACAATACTTCCTATATTCTTAATTTTGTATGGTGCTCATTCGTTCGTGAATTCAAATGAAATGGCGTTGGTAAGATGAATAAAAAAGGCTTTAATCCGTCACTATTGAAATTGTTTGGCATACTGCAATTAGCAGGCGGAGCGATTATGATTGCTAAACAATACAATTTATATCCTGTTCCTGAAATTCCATTTATGGGAATTCCTCTTGCAGCGATTATGCTATTCATGTCTTTATTCACGATAAAAGATGCTCCAGATATGAGATTGCCGATTTGAGGGTGTTTGCAATGAGCAAACGCAAAGGCAGCGCATCTGAAAGAGAGCTTCTGCACAGATTGTGGGAAAACGGTTTTGCAGTTGTCCGCGCCGCAGGAAGCGGCAGCGGTTCTTGGCCGTCGCCGGATTTAATGGCTGTGAAAAATTCCGTTAATTATGCAATAGAATGCAAATCAACTGTTAATGGAACGCTTTACGTTGCGAAAGAAAAAATAGATCAGCTGCTGGAATTTTCCAATCTGGCGAATGCGAAGCCGATTATAGCGGTAAAATTCATAAATAAAGGATGGAGATTTTTTGAGCCAGGCAGGAAAAATTATAAATTTGAGGAAGGCAAAAATGATTTATTCCAAACAACTTTGGCAGAGCTTTGAAAGTGTAGCTGGGAAAATTTTTGAAGCAAATGATTTCAGCGTTGAAGTAAATAAAGTGAAAGTTGAGAATAGAAAACGCAGGCAGTTTGATGTTATAGCGAAACGAGGCAATTTGACAATAGCTGTTGACTGCAAACGCTGGGACAAAGACAGGTACAAGACTAGTGCGTTGAAAGACGCGGTTGAAAAACACATTGAGCGCACAAAATTTCTCTCAAGTGGCGCTTTGCCATTAATCGTCACGCTTTACGACGAAGCAATTTATTTTCATGATGATGTGCCTATTGTTCCTATTCAGAAGCTGAACACATTTATTCTTGAGAATTGGTGACTTCTATCCACTGTCCATCTGAAAGTCGTTCATAGGGAACGCCGAGCACATAGTTGTTTCTGAATATTAATTTTCCGTCTTCTTCTAATGTTCCAACTTCGGGCCACACTGTCATGACAATATCACTTTTAGTTGCTCTGTCGTCTAGTATGTATGCGGGTGCATTATCTATCTTGTATTTTTCAATTAGTGCCTTGCCTTCTTCGCTGTTAACCTCAACAGTCTTTTCTTGAAGATTAAGTCCGTATTCTGTGAGTATTTGTTTGTGTATCAGTACATTGTAGCAATTTGCGCAGTTTTCATCTACTAAATAAGTTATACCAACTCTTATGCCGTTATTTGCTGTAAAGCGACCTGTAATGCTTTCAATGTTGCTTGCGAATAGAAATACAAATGCCACAAGTCCGATAAATAGCGCTAGCAATACAATTCTTGACTTTGATGCCGAGACCTTTATTTCCTCTTCGTTTTCCATGTTTCACCTCACAACAATAGCTTTTTTTAACTTTTCTATTGCCACTTTAATTTCTTTTTCGTCAAGCTTTTTCCTGCCTAATTTTTCCAGAATTACTTTGCCGTAAAGCTCTGTATTCGTCATATCGCCCCTTTTTCTCGGCGTGACATGAAAATGCGCGTGAAATACAGTTTGTCCTGCATCCCTGCCATTCTGCATAATTATAGTGCTTGCTGTGCTGTTGTAGACTTTTTTAAATGCGTTGTCTACTACCTTTATAGCATCGCCTATTTCGCTTATCTCTTCGCGCGTCATTTCTTCAAATCGTTCCACGTGTCTCTTTGGAATTACAAGAGAATGTCCGGGAAGTATTGGCTTATGATTGTATAGAACAGCAGTTAATTTGCTTTCATAATAAGCTTGATTCTTCAGCACCAATTCATCGCAAAAAGGACATTCATTCATTTGCTCAACCTCTCTGCTAACTTCTCAAAGAATCCTTTTTTAAGTTGAGCTTTCTTTAGAAAAGAAACCTCGGAAAGAAATTTATTGCCTACTGCTTCGTTCATTTGCTCAA
>CAYMQE010000034.1:2095-9053 GCA_964392695.1 Candidatus Woesearchaeota archaeon
TTTTGCTTCACTCTTTTTGAAATTCGGAATTTTGTCAGGAATTTCAACAACAATTTTTACCAGCTGGTCTCCTCTTTCATCGGAATTTATTTGCGTCATACCCTGCTCCTTCATTCTGAAGATTGTGTGGCTCTGCGTTCCTTTTGGTATTTTTAATTTAACTTTTCCTGTTATAGTAGGAACTTCCACTTCTCCTCCTGAAATTGCAGTCTCTAATGGAATAATAGTCTTGCAAAATATATTATCTTTCTGTCTGTCAAATATTTCGTGTTCCTCTACATTTACTTTGATGTACAAATCACCGCCATTATTGCCTTCGCCGTTTACTCTTACGTATTGTCCATTTTCTACACCGCGTGGAACTTTTATCTTTATTTTTTTGTTTTTTCTCACTTTTCCAGTGCCGTGGCATATGTCGCAATTTCTTGAAGGCATCTCACCGGTGCCGTGGCAATTTCTGCACGTGGCTACATTTATGAATTGCCCGAATGGAGTTCTACTCACTTGTCTGACTTCTCCAGCGCCTTTACATTCGTCGCATTTTTTGGCGCAGGCTGTACAGCGTTTGAAGTTTGATATTTCTGCTTCTTTTTCTACGCCTTTGAAAGCTTCCTCCAGTGTAATGTCAAAATCGTAGCGCAGGTCTTCGCCTTCTTCCTGTCTTCTTCCCCTTCTTCTGCCAAAGCCGAACAGGTCGCTGAATAAATCGTCAAAATTAAAGTTGTAATCAAAGCCACCTTGGCCATTGAAATCCGCTGTGCCGAAATTATCATATTGTTTTCTTTTCTGTGCGTCGTTAAGCACTTGAAACGCTTCGTTTGCCTCTTTGAATTTTTCTTCTGCACCTTGCTCTTTATTTACATCAGGATGATACTGCCTCGCTAATTTCTTGAAAGCTTTCTTTACGTCTTCCTGCGATGCGTTCTTGTCCACGCCAAGAATTTTATAATAATCTTTTGCCATAGATTAGATATTCTAATTCTAACCCTTTAAATCTTTTAGTATATACCTTCTAGATAGTTCTGTACCATATTATCTATTCTGCTATATAGTAACCTGTTGACTAGGTTCTTTTTTTCTATGGGTGGCAGTTTAATTATGTCTTTATTTTTGAATTCGCCCCCTATAATTTCTTCTAACGTTGCTACTGCGACTTTTAAATCTCCTACTTTATCTATTAATCCATGTTCCAGGGCATTCGTAGCCAAAGACGGCATTCCATCAGCTATTTGTTTTATTTCATCAAATGTTAAGCCCCGTCTTTCTGCTACAAAAGAGATAAATTCATTGTGATACACACTTGCGCCTTTCTGCAGTTCTTGTTTTTGATTCTCATTAAGTGGAGTAAACATTGAGAAGTCTTTGTTATCTCCGCTTTTTATTGGATTCCGCTTAATGCCTATCTTTTGTAAAAGTTCTGATGCATCAAAGTTTGGCATTATTACTCCTATACTGCCGACAACACTAAATTTATTAGCAACAATTTTATCACATGCAGTTGCAATTAAGTAGGCAGCTGAAGCGCCAGTATCTTGTATGTATGCAACTTTTGGTACTTTGACTTCATTTTTAATGTATTCTGCTATCTCAAAACTAGGGTTAGCTGCGCCTCCACCTGAATTTATTGTGTATACTATGCCTTTTGCACCTTTATTAAGAGCCTTTTCGGTCTGTTCTTTCACAAAATCTGGCGTTATCAAACTGACTCTTAACCTCTTGTTTTCATCTCCACGGGCAACAACCCCTTTGAGTTGAATATCAGCTAAAGCATCCACATAGACTAATGACTTTCCTTTGTGTACCTTGTTTAAAGCCAGACCAAGTGAATTTGTTAACATACCTGCAAGAAATACCCAAATATACGCTGCTTCCATGACGATAATATCTGGTGAAGATTTTTAAGGTTTTTGTTCGTCTTCAACTTTGAAGTCTGCATCTACGACGTTGTCGTCTTTCTTTTTCTCTACAATAGCACCTACATTTCTAAGTTCTGTATACAATGTTTTTTTTAAATTATCTAATTCTTCTTTTGTTGGTATATTTTTTTCGTTGTATCTTATCTTGGAATCTATTACCCAAACAGGCTTTTCGGGTAAAGGGTCATTTTCATGTCTTGGGAATATATGCCAGTGTAAATGTGATTCAGAATTACCCAACAGTTCATAATTTAATTTTTTAGGTTTAAACGCTCTGAATACTGCTTCTGCAACAAGACTCATCTCCTCTAGAAATTTTATTTTGAATTCTTTATCTAATTGATGAAGCTCTGTGGCGTCTTTTTTGCACAAGAATAGTGTGTAGCCTTTGTAAAATTGATGATCTCCTAAAACGACATAACCTGTGTTCAGTTCGGCAACGAAATAGGGATTTTTGCCTTCTTTAATCAGGGATATTCTATCCGTTATTAAGCCCATTATTAACACCAAATTTAATTAAATCATCTAGCGTTCCAAAATGCACCCAATTGTGTTGATATTCATTATATCCTATTAATTTCTTGTTAAAAATCATTGAGTGTAAAGCATCAGATATTCTCGGCTCGTTTTTTAAATAATCAAAAATTTCATTGTTAAGTTTAGCTACACCCATATAACTAAATTTACCAGAACATTTGTCTCTAAGTGGGTATAAACACATATCGCTAATTCTATTATTGGTAATAGTTATTTGTGGATGAGAAGGAGCTATAGTTACATCTTTTGAAATGGATAGAATAGCCGATTTATTTTGAAGTTCTGATTTAGAAAGTTGTTTAATCAATGTCTTATCATAAAAAATTTCACTGTGTGAATATAAAAATTCATCTGGTAATTTATTTTTCAACAAAAGGAGAGATCTTGATGTAGAGTCAACTTCGAAACCAGAATCGTAACTAAATATAATCTTTGTATTTGTTTCTATTTTAGAAAAATAATCTTTAATTTGTTCTGCTTTGTATCCTGTTACGATATATATTTTATCGAAATTACTTGATTCAAAGCTATTGACTATGTGGTGTAGTAGCGGTTTGCCTTGAAAATTAATCATACATTTTTGTGTGTGATCTATATATTTTGCTATCCTATGACCCATACCTGCCGCTAAAATAACCCCGATTTTTTCCATTTTATTTTTCATCTTCAACTTGAAAATCTGCATCTTCGTCGTTGTCGTCTTTCTTTTCCTCTTCTTTCTTTTGTGAGGCTTCCTGATAAATTGCTGTTCCAACTTCCTGCAATATTTTCTGGAGCTTGTCAAATTCGCTTCTCATCTTTTGAGAGTCTTTTCCTTCAAGCACGCCTTTAGCTGATTTGAGCGCTTCTTCAATTTTCGTTTTCTTGTCAGCAGCTATTTTGTCGCCGAATTCAGCAAGTGTTTTTTCAGTTGTATACACAAGAGAGTCTAAGTCATTTCTTGCGTCAATTTCCTCCCTCTTCTTTTTATCTTCTTCTTCGTGCTCTTTTGCTTCCTTCGTCAGTCTTTCAATTTCTTTGTCGGATAATTTTGTTGAAGCAGTTATCGTCATCTTCTGCTCCTTTCCTGTTCCCATATCTTTAGCTGTTACATTTAGTATTCCGGAAGCGTCTATGTCAAATGTTACTTCTATTTGCGGAACGCCTTTTGGAGCCGGAGGAATTCCAACTAAGTTGAACATGCCCAAGCTTGTGTTGTCAGAAGCCATTGGCCTCTCTCCCTGCAATACGTGAACTGTTACAGCAGTCTGCATGTCAGATGCCGTAGAGAATACTTGGCTCTTCTTTGTTGGTATTGTTGTGTTTCTCTCTATTAATGGAGTTAATACACTGCCGAGTGTTTCAATTCCTAAAGTGAGTGGTGTTACATCAAGCAGGACCATATCTTTAATGTCTCCTGCAAGAATTGCGCCTTGAATAGCAGCTCCGAGTGCTACACATTCCATAGGGTCAACACTTCTTTCAAGTTTGTTGCCGAATTGCTTCTCAAGGAAGTTTTGCACTATTGGCATTCTTGTTGGTCCGCCAACGAGCACAACTTTCTTTATATCTTCATTCTTTAAGTTTGCATCTTTAAGCGCATTTTCTATAGGTGCAACACACCTTTTGATTATTGAATCAATTAATTGCTCAAGCTTTGACTTTGTCAACTTCAGCGTAAGGTGTTTTGGACCCTTTGCGTCTGCAGTAATATAAGGAAGGTTGATGTCAGTCTCCATTGTAGTTGACAATTCTATTTTTGCCTTTTCACCTGCTTCTCTTACTCTCTGTATAGCCATGCTGTCTTTCTTCAGGTCAATGCCTTCCTGCTTCTGGAATTCCTGGCATATCCAATCAATTATTATTTTATCCATGTCTGTTCCACCCAATTGAGTATCTCCAGATGTGGACAATACTGTGAATGTGCCTTCGCCGAATTCCATTATTGTTACGTCTAGTGTTCCTCCACCCAGCTCAAAAACTAAAATTTTATGTTCTCCTTCTTTGTCAAGCCCGTAAGCCATGGATGCTGCAGTTGGCTCATTTACAAGGCGAACGACTTCCAAACCTGCTATTTTGCCAGCGTCTTTTGTCGCTGTTCTCTGGTTGTCATTGAAATAGGCGGGCACAGTGATTACTACTTTGTTTACAGGTTCTCCAAGAAATGCCTCTGCATCTTTCTTTATCTTTTGAAGTATGAATGAAGATATTTGCTGAGGCGTGTACTCTTTGTCGTGCGCTTTGAATTTATAGTCAGTGCCCATCTTTCTCTTTGCTGCCATGACGGTTCCATCTGGATTGCTTACTGCCTGTCTTTTTGCAGGTTCTCCAACTATAATTTGCCCGTCTTTTGTGAAAGCCACAACTGATGGAAACATTTTGCCTGCTACTGTTGCTCCTTCTGCGGATGGTATAATAGTTGGCTTTCCGCCGAGCATTACAGCTGCCTGCGAGTTGCTTGTTCCCAGATCAATTCCGATTATTTTTTCTTTAGCCATTTACTTTCACCTTTGACGCTCTAATTACTTTGCCTTTTAATGTGTATCCTTTTTGGATTTCCTCTATCTCTTTTTTATCTGAATTTTCTTTTATCAAAACTTCATGTACTTCTGGATTTAGTTTTTGCCCAGCTACTTTTATTTCCTGCAGGCCGTATTTTTCTAGTGTGCCAATAAACTTTTTCTGGAGCATCTTTATACCTTCGTTTTCTTTAGATGCTATTTCTAATGCGTCTAATAGTGGGAGCAAGTCTATAATTAAATTCTCATTCGCCAATTCTATTATCTTTAGTTTTTCTTTTTCGAATTGCTTCCTATAATTGTCAAAATCCGCTTGAAGATACTTTATTCTGCTAAGCACTTCTTCAAACTCTTTGTGATCTTCCATGAATTATGGTGTTGCACACCATCATTTAAAAGTCTTTCGGTTTACTTTACAATGTTATTTTATACGCTTCTTTTTTACTTAAGTCAGAATTCTCATAGTGAGGATAGAACCTTTGCGTTAGCTCATTTATGCCGCTTTTATTCCATTTGAAATCTACAATCCAAAATCCTACATGCGCTGGACTGCCTTTCATAGCCATAAAAGGTGTTTGTTTTTGCAAGGTTCCTGCTTCAAAAGCATGAATATTCCTGTAAAACATATAAATAGCTTTATGCAGGTGGCCGTTGAAAATTGCATGCGGTTTTGTGCCCCCGCTTAATGCATTAATCCTTTTTTGAAGAGAATATGACAGGGCATAAGCTAATCCTCCTTCGTGGCTTAATCTTATTGTTATACCATTATCCCCTCCTAATTGAAGATTGGCGTAATACTCTCCTAAAAAAGTAGCATTTTCTAGCTTATCTGCTATCATATCCCCTATAATCATTCCTTGATCACTCTTTTTTTTGGCCCATTCATCATGGTTTCCGGTTATGAAATATATTGGCTGTAGATATTCTCTCATTAATTTTTCTGCTTTGTCCAACTGAGCTGTTAGACCAAGATCCTCAAGCTCATAGACATGCCCCTCTCTGTTGCTCATGCCTTCCAATACATCGCCAGCGTGCAAAATCATGTCTACCTTATACTTATTAAACATCTTTATGCTGTCTTTATGGCATTGATTGTCAAAGAATTTACTTCCATAATGAGTGTCGCTTATTACCCCTACTCTGATATTTTTTGAATCTTCATATAAAGAAAGCGTTTCCCCGCTTGGTTTTTCTGGTTGTTTTAGTTGGTTAAGAATATGTTTTGCTTCGTCTTTTGTCAAGCCTTTTCTTTGGATTTCTTTTAATATGTCTATACCTTCTTCTCCAATTTCATTTAATAAGTCCTCTAATCTTTTTGAATCTTGATTTGGTTCAGTCAAGTTTCAGCACCCGCAATAAGTTGTTTAAGAATTGATGAGAGGCGTTTATTTTCCATGCAATGGATTGTAGCACCCCTCAGACACATCATTTAAGGTCGCTCCAAGTGTCTGGGCACGACCCTAAATATGTAATTTGATAATTGAAAAAGAGTTTATTACACATCTTTAATTATACTATTTTCGTGACTATATTTAAGTATTATTGTCATCTATACAAATAATTAAATTAATAAATTAGTTCATTATTTTACTAGTTATGGATGAGAAATTAATTGATGAATTAAAAGAAGAATTAGGAATAAAAAATATTGAAGGAATAGTACACGACAAAGGTGTATCCTTGAGAAGCATGGGTTTAACTACGGTTCCCCCGAGTATATTTAAGATGGTTGACCGTATTACATGGCTGGATTTAAGCTACAATAAATTAGAATCTATCCCTAAGGAAATTCAAAATCTTAAACGCCTTCACACATTGTGTTTGTATGATAACCATCTAGATAGTGATACACTCAAAATGTTGAAGCAATGGGGCGAAATTGACCCTCATAGAGACCAATATTTTGTGCCTTATAATCCTTCAAAATATGAGCGGTCTAAACTGCCTAAGATATATACTATAGACTACGCTAGAGAATAACTGGAAGCCCCGGATGGGAATTGAACC